>CAVBPI010000183.1:0-5584 GCA_963596955.1 bacterium
CACCGCACGAGCCAATTTGCTGGCATCAAGTTCAAAAGGGACCTGATCCGAGATGATATTCATCAGTTTCTTGAGCTTTATTACCCCGGAAATATCCACAAGACGAAGTTCGGGCAATTCAACTTCAAGAGTATATGAAACGGCCTGCTCTATCCTTGTATAATAGGATTTTACTCCTTCAAGATAAAAAGGATAGTATCCATGCATCAGATAATCCTTGAAATATTCCAGAGGATGACATTTTGAGATTACAGAATCCGCGAGTTCGAATGGAGATGCCAAAATGGAGCCAAGCATAGCTTTGGGAAAATCCATACCATGGTAAAATCTCAAATATTCACGAAACGACAGACCCTGAATGTCATATCTCACGCATCTTCTGGACAAATCGGCCTCAGAGTTCAATATCTTGAGAAGCGAAGACCCGCTGATGACAATTTTCAAGCATGGATACAGATCATATATTTCCTTTAGTTCCGTACTCCATGGTCCAGCATACTTGTGAATCTCATCCAAAAACAAACGCTCTCCGCCTATGGATACGAAGCGTTCAACAAGTTCGCTGATGCTATGGCTGCTGAAATACAACGAATCCATAGAACAGTACAAAACTTTTCTTGAATGAGGAGGATAATTGAGTTTTACAAATTGCCTGATTAAAGTGGACTTTCCAACACCTTTAGCTCCCTGAATGGAAACAAGACGGGCATCCCAGTCTATCTCGTTGATGCATTCCCTGACAATTTCCGTAGATGTTTCCGAATAATAACGGTCGTGTTTCAAGAAAAGAGTGTCCATAATTCATTGATTTTTGCAAATATACAAAAAAATGTCGGTTTCAACCGACACTTTTGTGGAAAAAATGCAGTTTACAACCGACACTTTATGTATTACCTTGAATATCAACCTACTTCGTCGTGAGTTCGACGAGGCGGTCGAGGAGGGGCTGGCGTGCCTCGGGAGAGACGGAGAGGAGGATGTGGCGGCCGTCGGATGAGGGAGTGAAGGTCGAGAAGCCTTCGGAGTCTATCGAGACGGTGCCGGAGACGTGGCCGGTGAAGTACCCTGAGCCTTCGACGGCATAGAGAACCGAGGTGAGGTCCCAGGCAGGGCGGTTGTAGGGCATCGGAAGATAGACCTTGTAGGCCTCCGCTACTGGGTTCGGCTTGTCATAGCCGAGATTGGCCTCGACTGAGGTGGCCGGATAGCGGATTTCCCAGCCGAGCTCGAACGGGGAGACGGCGACCGGGGCCGGACACTCGGCAAAGAAATTCCGGGCTGACGGGACGTCTCTCACGACATTGTATTCAGGAAACCTGTCCTGCCCCTCTTCCCGGAAATTGCCGGCCATCACGGACACGAGCTTCACTTTCCTCTCCAGCAGCTCGCTTCCTGTCAGCGAAGAGATGCCGTCAGCGGGAGAGTCGAGCAGGGCCGCAAGGTTCGTGGAGAAGCCGGTGGAGATGATTGTAACCGAATGGTCAGGCTGTTCCGCAAGCAGCTGCCGGTAGAGGTTCACCGCGGTCGGGAGAGACGAGTAATCCGCCGAAGTCCGCGGAAAGCCGCACTTTGACACGACGGCCTTAACGAAGTTCTGCCCGTCGGCATTGCGCCCGTCAGCACTCGAATCCGCCGGTCTTTCCGCAACGGCAATCGGAACGGAGCCATACCCGTAATAAGTATCTACCATGTCAACATATTCGGCGGAAGCAGGCTCATTCTTGTTTATCATAACCCCGAGAAGATTAACCTTCCCCTCGTCGGCATAACGATGAAGCATGGCCAGAGCCAGAGCATCATCGACGTCATTCCCCATATCAGTATCAAAGATCACTGCCTGCGGCCGAGGAGCCGAGCAGGAAAGCACCGCCAATAAGGCTATCGCGATAATAATTGTATTCTTCATTTCACAAATGTAAAAAGAAAAAACCGTAATACGAAATCACGGTTTTTCCATACAGTGTATCAGATGTAAAATTTAGTTTCCGGAAGCGATGATGAGTCCCAGGCCGGCGATGAAGAGGATGAACATCAGGGCGAGAAGCCAGTTCACGCTCTTTTTCGCGCCCTTGAACTCCTTCCAGATGAACACGCCCCAGATGGCGGCGACAAGCGGCGCGCCCTGGCCGAGGGCGTAGCTGACAGCGGCTCCGGCCGTGCCTGCCGACACATAGTTGAGTCCCGTACCGAGGCACCATATCGCACCGCCGAGCATTCCCACGAGGTGGGTCTTCGCGTCGCCCTTGAAATAATCCGAGAATCTCACGCCGGGCTTGGAGGAGTCGTTAAGCGTGAACACGCAGTTGAAGAGGAAGTTGCTGACGAGAACGCCGAGGGCGAAAATCACCGTTCCGGAATATGGGGTAAGCATCCCCGGAGCCGGATTGTGGATGTTGTCGATGTCGATTCCGTTATAAACCAGAGCGGAGAAGAAAGACATGATGACTCCGGCAAGAACGGCATAAATCAGTCCCATGCGGTTCTCCCTCGGGTCTCTTTCCGCCTTATCGACCTTGCCGGAAGCGACTCCGTTGCAGATGATTGCCACTACGACCAGAGCGACGCCCGCGAGCAGCACAGGTATGTTCGTCGAAGGATTAGGATGGAAAATCAGGTTGTTGACGACGCCCACGACGAGAGCGAGCCCGACGCCGAGAGGGAAGGCTACCGACATCCCGGCCTTGGCCGTCGAAGCCGAGAGGAGTATGTTGGAGACATTGAAGACGACGGCGCCCAGAAGAATCCATGCGATGCTGTTGATGTCGGCCTGGGCGAGGTCGTCGATGAAATGCCTTCCTTCAGAGCCGAAGGAGCCGAGGGTGAAGGCGAGGATGAGGGAGAACAGGAACATTCCTATTACATAATCCCAATAAAAGAGCTCATATCTCCAGCTCTTCGCGGCCATTTTCTGCGTGTTTCCCCACGAGCCCCAGCAGAGCATCGTGATGAAACAGAGGACGACCGCCAAAAATTGACTGTTTGCGATAAACATAGTATCTGATTTTATGTGTTAAGGCACCTCCGGACCAAACCGGAGATGCCGCCACACAGACTATTATGAAAACTTAGTTAATCTTCTCCCAGGTGAATGTAGCCTCGTCATCCTTCTCCATTCCAGTGGTGTCAGTCTCGTTCCATACGCCATACCATTTGGTTTCTGTTGTGACAAGACCGTTGTTGTCGCGCTCATAGGTATAAACAGCTGTCTTTGCCGCAAAAACATCACCGAAGTTGTGCCATACGCAAGACTCCATGAGATTTACGGATGTGTTTCCGAAGAGACGTGCTTCCCATGCCCACCTCTTGAAACCAAGATCCTCTGCCCAGTGTGTCTGGATACAGCCTGTGTTCTTCGTTGTCAGATATGTGGCATCCTTCATTCTCCAGAAGTCATTGTCCTTGTCGTAGCGTGTCCAGTAGAGGATGTTGCCGTCCTCAATTGACTGTGAGGTGCACTTCACGCCGTCCTTCTTGGCCTCAACGAGATAGCCATTGGAGTCATATGAGATGTCCCAAGTGTGCTCTGCATTGGTAACCTTGGTCGCGAAGCCGTCGGCATTGAGGGTCATGGTGTATTCAACGGCATCGTTATCCTTGATTGTGAGTTTGTTGCCGTCGTACTCGAAAACGCGGTTGTCATCCTTGCTGACAATAGAGGCAACCTTCCCGTCAGCATTGTAGCTGTAAGTGTAGCTGTTGTAGGTCTTCACCCTCCACTCACGCTTAACGGTATTCTGGTCGTCACCGTTACCGTTGTCCTTTGAGCCGTCCTTCTCGCAGGAGATGAAGGACATTGTCATTGCTGCCATGGCAGCGATTGCAAAAAACTTTTTCATTTTGTACAGTTTTAATATTGTTAATAAAAAGTTAGTAAGTCATATTATTTATCTGGCTGATATTCAGTAGGTCAGGTATGGGCGGAGCTTGGAAAGTTCCCGGAGCCTGTCCTCCGCAGCGTTCCCGCTTCCGTCAATCACCCGGTACTCGAATGTCGCCCCCGTTCTCTTGCAGGAACGGTAGAGAGCCGCCATGCCGGCGTACCACTGCGAGTCGTCCGTCTGCGCGAAATACCACCGCTGCCCCTTGGCGGTCTCAAACTCCGGGACCGAGGCATCCACGAGAGCCGTCCAGACGAACTCGCCCCGCAGAGCCACCGCGTCTGTTCCGGCATCTCCGAAAGCGATTGCCGCCTTCGAGGACACAGGATATTTCTTTTCATAAAAGTTCATCCACTCCGACGCGCTCCTTTTCGTGAGGTCGCACGGCAGATAGACAAAGTTCGCCTTGGTGTTCGGGGTGTAGGCAACCGCCATGGCATCCTCAACTTCTTTGTCCGTCAGCCCTTTGTGGAAGAAGAACACTCCAGTTCCGCTGCCCTCCGAAGCGAACAGAGCGGACTGCACGCAGCCGTCCTCCCCGACAGAAATTTCCTGCCTGGAATAGTTCGCGCGGCAGCATTCCGGCCAATTCCCGACCCTGTTCATGCAGAAGTCCATCCATGGCAGTACCTCATTCAGCGCATCCATCCAGTAGGCCGAGGTGTGCGCCCCGTCCGCGACCCTGAACTCATGCGCGAAATGCCTGTCCCTGAGAATGACATGGAGCGAGTCGTTCGCAATGAGCAGCTGCTCCTCGTCGTCCCCGCAGGTGAAGAACCAGCGGACGCTCTCAAGACTGGCGCGGTTCGCGTCGCAGAACTGCCGATAGGGGCTGTGCGACAAATAGTAATCAGTGAGTCTCGCCGCGCCGTATTGCCCCACGCCGCCGAAAATCCGTCCCCACTGTCCGTCCCAGCCGCTTCCGGACTCGGTCATGTACTGCGCGTCAGTCCTGAAGGACATGCTCAGGGGCGCGCTGCACGAGAACAGCTCAGGGTGCTTCTCCGCCAGGACCATAGCCCCGAAACCGCCCATGGAGTAGCCGGTCAGGGCGCGGTGTCCGCGGTCGGCAAGCGTGCGGAAGCACTTGTCAATGTACGGGACAAGTTCCTCGGTGAACATATCCATATAGTTGTACTTCCCGTTGTAGAAATTGCAGTAGTACGAATTGTACCCCGCCGGGAAGATGTAAATCATCTCGCTCAGCCCCTTGCCTTCAAGAGCCTGAATCCGCGTGTTTGCATGGAGGTATTTCCCGTTCCACGACAAGTGCGTGTCCCCGTAGCCGTGGAGCATATACACCACCGGATAGCGCCTGTCGGCATCGTCGCGGTAGCTCTCCGGCAGCAGAACCCCGAACTTCACGTCAGCCCCGAGAATCTCGCTGTGCATCACAATCTCCTGAGTGTAGCGCTGGAACGGGCCCGGAGCATCCGGAAGAACCCGCTTGGAACTGCACCCGAGGGCACTCGTCAGAAGGAGCGCAATCGAAACCAATATGCCGCCTGCCCTATTCATTCCTGTCATATATTACCATCTCCTGAGCATTTACTGCGAAATCGGGATGAGGATTGAGAATCTTGAGAACGAGAGTGTGCGCACCGCTGTCGAAGCAGTATTTCGAGAATATCTCGTACTTCCTCGTTATGTAGTCATACGGCATCGTGAATTCCTCAACGAGACTGCCGTCGAGCCATGCCTGAATG
>CAVBPI010000184.1:0-5567 GCA_963596955.1 bacterium
GGTGGATTGTGCTCGGAATCCGACAAGTCGGTCGGAACTTCATCATTTCCGGAGTTGACAACATTGAGAAACTTGAACAGGACTTTCTCGGGACAATACGCTCACAGAAATTCAATGCACCCGTTGATGCACAAATCAGCAAATATGACATTGACGGAAGGAAGGTGCTTGCATTTCATGTAGCCTCATCACCCCAAAAGCCGATTTACTTCAATAATCCGCAGAACACATTCATTCGCTTCGGAAGCGGAGACCAAAGGGCGACAAATGCCGAAATCACCGCCATGTTCCGCAATCAGGCATTCGGTGTCAAATCAGAACAGACAATTCCCGGGACAGGGATTGAAATGTTGAATATGGATTCGCTTCATGGCTACCGCAATTATATGAAAATATGGGGAGACCGACCCGAACTCACTGTGAATGATGATGAAGATTTCTGTAAAAAACTGGGTATATGTGACCAGAACGGACTGCTGAATTATGGCGGCCTAATTATGTTCGGAAAGTATGAATTTCTCCGGGAATATGTACCGACATTCTGGATGGACTTAGTAGAAATCCCGGGGAACAGCGTTGCCGAGGCCAAGGTCCGATATACTTACAGGATTCCCGAGCAGGATAACCTGGTTCTGATTAAAAGGCTCAGATTATTGGTGGACACTCCGTTCAAGATGGACAGCGAAGGCTTTAACATAGAAGACCAGTCCCAGTTCAAAATTCTGCGCGAGGCACTTGTGAATATGCTGGTTCATGCCGACCATTTCAGCACGATACATTCTTGCATTCATGTCTATACGAACCGAGTTGAGTTCTTCAATGCCGGCGCATTTCCTATTCCGCTTGAACAAATCGGAGCAAAATTGTACTCGAATCCACGAAATCCTATTATTGCCAAACTTTTCCGCCTCGTTCACCTTTCCGAAACCGTCGGCTATGGGATGGACCTCATGCGGGAATGGAAGCCCATTACAGGATTCGACATGTCCGTCACAAGCGACATAACAAGCACAACCGCGACCTTCTACCTGCAAGCGCACAATGTTAACGACAATGTTAACGACAATGTTAACGACAATGTTAACGACAATGTTAACGACAATGTTAACGACAATGTTAACGACAATGTTAACGACAATGTTAACGACATTCTGCGTTTTTGCATCGTGCCGAAATCTCGAAGAGAAATACTTTCTCACATGGGGCTGGCCTACCACACCGATGCGTATCAAAAGCATATAGAACCGCTTGTTTCGGTAGGTCTCATAGAATTGACAGTCCCCGAAAAGCCCAAAAGCAGAAACCAGAAGTTCATAACGACGGAAAAGGGAAAGAATCTCCTGTCCGATAAATCAGTATCGAAATAACAGAATCTGATTACTCCGCATATTCGCTCGGGAGGAACTGCTGCCAGGAGTCGAGGTCGCTGGTGTTCTCGACTTTCTGAGGGCAGAAGCGCCATACGCCCGGGCGGCTTTCGATTAGGACACCGCCTTTCAGGGGAAGAGTCTTGCCGGACTGGGAGGCGATGTAGTCAATCAGGCCATTGTGCTTATAGGGGTCGTCCGGGCGGCTGTCCCTGGCCTTGGTGTCGAGAAGAAAGACAACGCCGTTTTTCATCCGGACGATGAAATCGACATAGAACAGACCTTTCTCGCCACTGGCTTTCGTGTAAGGGACGGCGTAGTCGCTCATGCCGCTCTCGCCGTTCTTGTACCACCAGTCGATGTACTGAGTGTTGGCCTCAAGGAACTTCACAAACCGTTCTTCTGGAGCCGAAGCGCGGTTTTCCTTTACGAACGGTTCAAGCGCATGATTATGAACATCATTCTCCTCGTGGCAGGACTGTTCATTGTAGGTCCGAAACTCCGGCACTTCCCATTTGTATTTGATGAAATCGCGTTCTGAAGCCTTTTTGCGGCGCTCATTCATCGTATTCTCGTACTCGACGAGCGCATTCTCAATCACGCCGGAGAAAAACGGCTTGTTCTGATGGTAGAGGACAATCTTCTTCGTCGAAAGTTCGTCAATTCCGAGGAGTTCGTCAAAGGATTCTATCAGGGCGTTCTCGAAAGTCGGCAGGCTCCAGTATTTCTCCCAACCGGAAAGCTGCGAGAGGCAGTAGTCGTCAAAGACACGGCTTAGTTCAGCGGAAGTTCTCGCAAACCTCACGCGGTTCGTGACCTCGACCGTCCCGAGTTCGTCCGCAATCACCAAGTCCTTCGGTATTTCCACGGATATGCTTGACACGTCGAGCTTTACAGTCCTTGCCGCAATCACGCGGTTCCCGGCCTTCTTCGCCTCCACAACATCGGCCGGCTCTTCATCATCCTCGAAAAAGCTGAACAGCGTCGGGTTATATGTCAGACTCCACTGCCGCGCAAGTGCATCCTTCAGAATCCCCCGGAACTTCGGGCCGAGACGGCGCCGGTCGGAACTCTTCCGCTCCGTATAGGTCGATGTAAGTTCGACATTCGTGAGCTTCGGACGGCGCTCCGCACGCATACGGGAGATGTACGCCATGTCATCCGAGGCTATCTCCACCTGCTTCCGGCTCAGGTCCGTATAGACATAGCCCTTGTTCAGCAGCGGGTTCGTGTAGAACTTCTGCTCCGGCATACGCAGGATTCGCCCGAGAGTCTGCATCGTGAAAGTGAAACTCTCCATCTTCCTGAAAATCAGCAGCACCGCAGCGCGTGGACAATCCCAGCCGAGGGCTATTGCCTGCTTGAACAGCAGGACTTCGGTCAGGTTGTCGAGGTCTTCGATGCCCGGAAGATTCTCCTTTTCCTTAGACAGCCACACCGCCAGACGACCGTTCTGAACGGTGATGCCCTCCTTGGCGGAAAGATATTTCACGACTTCGTCCTTTATCCTCGTGTCCTCCGCGGTGTTCGCCTCATTCGTATCGTTCGGAAGCTGGATTAGCAGCAGAGGATTTATGTTGATGTTCAGTGATTTATACGCCTCTGCAATCTCATTCCTCTTCGCCAGAGCCTCACGAATCAAAGTCTCCGTAAGGCTCTCGTCGCCGGGGTTCAGCGCCGGATTCAGGACTATGCTTTCCTTTATCATCTCCTCCTTCACGACATCCTCCCTATAGACGGTCACCATCTCGTCACCCTGCGAAATAGGGGTGGCCGAGATACGAATCTCAAGTTTCGGATTTATACGCGCAAGCACCTTTTCGGACTTCTTCGCGTTCTTGCCGCTGAACATATGTTCCTCATCGACAATCACGACAATGGGAATGCGGTTGTCGAGCTGGGTCCTGTCCGTGATGTCATGGAGCGACGCTGAGCGTTCCGTCTCCCGAATCATGAGGGCGTTGTCCTTGTTGATGCTCTCCCAGTTCACGAAAAGTATCTCCCCGGGGCGGATGTACCCGTCAATCGACTGGTCAAGTTCGTCATAGACCACCGGCTTGAGCAGTCGCGACTCGGTGAAGTAGTTCTTCATCTTGAAGTAGCTCTGCTCGTGGAGCTTGTTCGGCGCAATCCAGATGAATGCGACCCGGTTCACGAGGCTGTCCGTCCTCTCCGGGAGTTCCTGCGCCAGTCTCGCCAGCATCCCGGAGGTCATCACGGTCTTTCCCGAGCCGGTCGGAGCCTTGAAAACCAGCCTTTTGCGCTGTCCTGAAGCGTTCAGAAGCCTTATGACCTTCTCGACGAGTTCATCAACGGCCTTGTCCTGATAGTTAACCTGTTTAAGCATAGCCTATTCCTCCACATCATTTTCATTTTTCCCCGGCTTCTCCTCGCCTTGGCCTCCGAGATTTCCTGCATCACCAAGAAACCCGTCTCCACCGTCTTCGGCAAAGTCATCAGATTCCTCCTCATCGACATCACGCACCCTCTTCGGCAGAACTTTCTCGTAGGCATTGTAAACCGAAGACGGAACGGCGCAAAGTTCAACTCGGTCGGCGACATCCATGAACTCGTCGTCGTAGGCGTAGTCTCCCGGCGAGAACACATAGACCTTGAACTTGGCGGGGCTGTCCATGACTTCTATTTCTCTTACGAAATATTCGATTGCGTTTTCATTGAGAATCAAAAGTATATGCTTGCCGTTGCCCGTGAAACACCGCGCCACGGACGGTTTGAGCTTCAACTTGCCGAAGGAGCTGAGTTCATTGTAGGCGTCCTCGCGGATGCGAATCAGGTCGGCGGATGCCACGGCGAGGATCCGGCGGTTCTGCGCGGTCTTCTCCCGGTCGATGAAATCCGTCCTGTAGTAGCGCAGGCTGTTGACAGTCAGCCCCTTGATAGTCTCTCCCTTCGCATTGACATAGCCTTCGATGACCTTTTTGTTCCGGACGTATGTCACCTCCTCGCAGATGCGGTTCTCGTTGTTGGTCACGAGTATGCACTGCCTGTGCCCGCCGTCCTCGGCGTTGAGGGCCATAGTCGCATGAAGGGTCGTGCCCGAGCCTGCGAAGAAGTCGAGGATGACAGAGTCCTTTTGTGAAGAAAAGGCAATTATCCGCTTAATCAGATTCAATGGCTTCGGATTCGTAAAGACTTTCTTCACGCCAAACAAATCTTCAAGGAATTTAGTAGCGGCACGGCCGTCCTCGTAATAGATGCTCTTGAGTTGTTCCTCTACAGTGTCGATTCTCTTCTTTATATGCGGCTGCGTTGTCTCGTCCCGTCCCCATTCGACATCATCATCTTCAGAATAAGTCAGGAATGTCTTTTCAGTCCAACGCCATCCGAATGCAGGTTTTGCACAAGGTCTTCCTGTCATAGGATGAATAATATCGAAAGCATATCCTCCCGGCTTCGTGTTGGAAGAATTAGAGGCGCTGCTATACACTCCCTTCGCATCGACATTATTATAATGCGTTACGCCTGACAGCGTCTCCCTATTATCCTTAATCCACTTCCTGAGTTCTTTCTGTATCGTTTCTATGTCATCGGTTCTTTCCCGGAGTTCCCGATATTTTCGTTCTATTCTTTCTGCCTTTTCAGATTTCAGCAGCCATTTGTCAAGGTTGTCGGCACATTTTGCATAACAGAGCACATACTCGTGCTCCGTACTTATCTGACGCGGATTATTGTCTGTCGCCGACTGCCATATAATCTGACCGACAAAATTCCTTTCTCCAAATATATCGTCGCACAAAAGTTTCAGTTGCGCCTGCTCATTGTCATCTATTGATATGAATATGACACCCTTGCCCGAAAGGAGACGCTTCGCGATTTTAAGTCTGCGGGACATGAACGAGAGCCACAAACTGTGCCTATAGGGACTTTCCTTATCGACAAAACTGTCGTTATAGATAAAATCCTTATTTCCAGTATTATACGGCGGATCGATGTAGATTACATCTATCTTGCCCTCGTGGGTATAGGTCAGAGCAACAAGAGCATCAAGGTTGTCGCCCTCGATGAGGATATGGTTCGGAGCATCCTCCGCTTCACTCACTATCGCCCGTTCCTTAACCTCCGTCAGAACAGGAATCCGGTTCCGTTGATTTTCCTCAACATCCTCCGGCTTGTATTCCCACACAAGGCCATATTTCTTCGTTTTTCTCAGCGATTCAATCAAACGAGATTTTTCCTCAT
>CAVBPI010000185.1:0-5538 GCA_963596955.1 bacterium
CGGTGAGCCTATAGCCGGAGTCATATCCAACATCGACGGAACCGGACTCTGGACCCTTTCGGACACGGCGGGAAACTATCTGTTCGAAAAGGTTCAGGCGGGGGAGTATATAATTAAGGTGTCGTGCCTCGGCTATGTGGAGAAAAGCCTTGAGGTGAAACTGGACAGGGATGTCACCGGGCTGGACGTCGCCCTGCCGCTGAACACATTGGCTCTTGACGGGGTCGTGGTGTCCGCCGAGAGGAAAAAGGACGACATGAACACGGTGATGTCGTTCGGAACCCATGCGCTCGAACACCTCCAGATGTCGAACATAACCGACGTGAGCACCCTTCTGCCGGGCGGCAAGACCATAAATCCGGACCTGACGACCAACAATGTTCTTTCGCTTCGCGACGGGGGCTCGGCGGTGGGCAACGCGGCATTCGGAACAGCCCTTGAGGTCGATGGCGTGAGAGTCGGGAACAATGCCTCCTTCGCGCAGCCCTCAGGAAACGGGACGAGGAACATCTCGGTCGAGAACATCGAGTCAATCGAGGTCATAACCGGAGTGCCTTCAGCCGAATACGGCGACCTCAACAGCGGCATGGTGAAAATCAACACCCGCAAGGGCCGCACGCCGTGGAACGTCACCATGGCCGTGAACCCCCGTACCTATCAGCTGTCGGCATCCAAGGGCTTCGACCTCGGCGGGGACAGGGGAGTGCTCAACGCCAGCGGGGAATGGACGAGGGCCACTAAGAAGCTTACCTCGCCGTATGAAAGCTACACGCGGCGCGGGCTCTCGCTCAGCTACTCCAACACCTTCGCCAAGGTTCTGCGCTTCGAGGCCGGAGTCACGGGAAACCTCGGCGGAATGAACTCAAAGGACGACCCTGACGCCTACTCCGGCTCATGGTCGAAGGGCAGGGACAATGTCCTGAGGGCGAACACCTCGCTCACGTGGCTGCTCAACCTTTCGTGGATAACCAGCCTCAAGATAGAGGGCAGCGTCAGCTACAACGACAACCTCACGCACGACCACTCTTTCGTCTCCTCCGTCGCCACAGGGCAGCCGGCTGTGCACGCGACTGAAACGGGCTATTTTCTTGCGACCATGCTGCCGAGCTCCTACATGACGGACAGGATTGTGGATTCGAGGGAACTTGACTTCGCCGCGTCCGTGAAATACGAATGGTTCAGGCGCTGGGGCGGGGTGAAGAACCACGTCAAGGCCGGAGTGCAGTGGAAGGCCAACGGAAACGCCGGAAAGGGAGAGTACTATGAAGACCCCGCGCTGGCCGCGGACGGCTACCGCCCGAGACCATACTCCGACTATCCTTTCCTCCACAACCTCGCGACCTATCTCGAAGACAACCTCACGGTTCCCGTGGGCAGGACCTCACTCCAGCTCTCGGCCGGGCTGAGGCTGGAAAACATCTTCGTGAAGGGCACTCAGTACAAGGACGTGAGCAGCCTCTCGCCGAGGTTCAACCTCAAATGGAAACTGACCGACGCGCTCTCGCTGCGTGGCGGCTGGGGCGTGTCCGAGAAGCTGCCGTCGTTCTACATCCTCTTCCCGGAGCAGCAGTACCGCGACATCCGGACCTTCGGTGCATCCTACGGGAACACTGCCGCGTATGTCTATTACACCGAACCCTACCGCATGAACTACAACCCTGACCTGAAGTGGCAGCGGAGCTCCAACTCCGAGTTCGGCATCGATGCCAACTTTCTCGGCGTCAAGGTCTCGGCCGTGGGATTCTACAACCGCACCACCGACCCCTACCGCTACAACAACAGCTACACCCCGTTCGCCTACAGCGTCCAGAAGCTCCCCGACGGCGTGAGCCTTTCAGGAAAGACGGTCAGCGGCATCTCTGTCAATCCGGAGACCGGCGAAGTGCTGATAACCACCTCAGAAGGCACAATCAAGACTGTGGAGCAGGTCCGCGACAGGACTTTCGCTGAGAACAAGACTCCGGGCAACGGCGCGGCGGTGACGCGGGCAGGGGCTGAGCTCATAGTGGATTTCCCTGAAATCAGGCCGATACGCACGCGCTTCCGCCTCGACGCCAACTACGCCTACACGCACTACATCGACCGCAGCCTCTACTATGTCTATCGCACAGGCTGGTCGCACACCTCCTTGCCGAACCGCTCCTACCAATATGTCGGCATCTATTCCGGCACCTCCTCCGGCACGGCAAACGGCAAGGTCAGCCATTCCTCCGACCTCAACCTCACCTCCACCACGCACATCCCCCAGGCCCGCATCATCATCACCTGCAAGCTTGAGATGTCCCTCTTCTCGCGCGAGCGCAACCTTTCCGACTACAACGGGGCCGAGTATGCGCATCAGGCGGACGGCAGCGGCGGCAGCATCTACGGGAGCAGCGCCTACACGGAAGTATGGCCTCTGAAATATATGGACCTGAACGGAATAGAGCACGACTTCACGGCCGCGGAAGCGTCCAAGCCGGAGTTCTCCAACCTCATCCTGCGCTCCGGCAACGCCTACACCTTCGCATGGGACGGCTACGGGACCTACCTCAGCGCGAACCTCAGCGTCACGAAGGAAATCGGGGACCATGTGAGCCTGTCGTTCTTCGCGAACAACTTCACCAACTCCCGGATGGCGGTCAAGTCCAAGGCGACGGGCGTGAGCACGATTTTCACCCCGGGCTTTTACTACGGTCTGACCTGCCGGCTAAAATTCTGATGTGTCATGTCCGAAAGAAAAGTGTCACATCGCTGTTTTGAGCCTGAATTGAATTTTGAAAGTAAGTTATTGAAGATTAGGAATATATGGAAACCGTAGAACATATCATAAAATGTTCCACAAAGGAAAAGTGTCACTTTCTTGAAAAAAGTGTCATTTGTATGGTTTTGCTCGTGTCTTTGGCATGGTCCTGCGCGCCGGCCTCCGACTATGACGGGCAGCTTCATGAACTGAGCGTTGCCGCCGCCTATCCCGAAGGCTTCGGGAAGTGGTGCCGGGAAGGCGTGGAAGTGACAGTGGAGGATGCACTGAACGGAATGAGCTACACGGCTCTGACCGACGCCTCGGGAGTTGCCCGCATCAGCCTTGTGAACGGCAACTACAGCGTCCGAATAAGCGACATCGCCGCGGATGCCGAAGCCGGCGAGGAATATGTCTTCAACGGCTCGCAGGAAAAGGTCATGCTAATTGGTGCCGACAGGGCGCTGAGACTCAGCCTGACCAAAAGCGTTCCCGGAAAGATTGTCTTCAGGGAGATTTACTGCGGCGGCTGCCAGATGTATCCCAAGGAGGGCACTTACTTTGCCGACAAGTATGTCATCCTGCACAACAACTCCTCCCTCACTCAGTACCTCGACGGTCTCTGCTTCGGCACCGCCGACCCATACAACTCCAATGCTTCGAATGTCTGGATTTCGCGTGACCCTGTGACGGGTCAGGCCGTCCTGCCCGATTTTGTCCCGGTCATTCAGGCCATCTGGCAGTTCCCCGGGTCAGGACACGACCATCCGCTGAAGCCGGGCGAGGATGCCGTCCTTGTCATCGGCGGTGCGGTTGACCATACCACAGAATACCCCTTGTCCGTGAATCTGAACAACGCCGCCAACTTCGTCTGCTACAGCAATCTTTTCCCGAACACGAAGTATCATCCCGCGCCGGGCGACAAAATACAGCAGGACCACATCATGAACCTCCCCATAAAGATGGGGCAGGCCAACGCCTACACTTTCTCGTACAGTTCCCCGGCATCGGTTATTTTCCGCGCTCCCGAGGGCACGACGATAGAGGAATTTCTTTCCGACACGAAGAACATAGTCCAGAAGCCGGGTTTCTCCGACCGCATAGTCAAGATTCCTCTCGACTGGGTTGAGGATGCCGCGGAGGTCTTCACGAACAACATCAACGGCAGCACCAAACGCCTGAATCCCCAACTTGACGCCGGTTATGTCCGACTCTCCGAAAGCTGGCAGGGGCGTGTTCTCTACCGCGCCGTGAACGATTCCGAGACCCGAAAACGCGGCTACGAGGTGCTTCTCGACACCAACAACTCCTCCGCCGACTTCTGCGAGAGCGAAAGAAACGGACAGGCTCTGAAAAAACAGACTCTGAAGAAAAAATGATGGATATGAAATATATGGGAAAAATACATTTCAGCGTGCGTCGTCCCGTGCACCTCGCAGCCGTCTCGCTCCTTGCGTCGCTCGCGCTCTTCGCGTCCCGGTGCCTGCCGGCGGCTGCCCGGCGCTATGAAAAGGTCGTGGAACGCAATCCGTGGAACATGACCTCCAATGTCTGCGGCGTTCGCGCGGACTCCGTAAGTGTCTCTCAGGCGCAGCTTTACGGGCGCTACACCGACGGCGGATTCCGCGACCTCTCCGACGCGCCGCGCCTGTGGAACGCCGGCGCCTTCGCCGAGACCGTCTCGCATTTCCGCCGCATTTCCATGACCGGCAAGTTCGCCTTCGACAACGAGGAGGCCTACAACGCCTGCGGCTCCATGCTGTCCCGCCCCGGCGCATACCCCATCGACATCCTCGAATTTACCCCCGGCCGCAAGACCCGCCAGACCTACACCGTGAACGGCGGCATCGCGGCGGAACTCTCCCGCACGGTCACCCTCGGCGGCAAGATTGAATACAGCTCCTCCAACCGCTCCAAGCGCAAGGACCTGCGCTACACCGACTACTTCCTCGACATGAAAGTCTCCCCGTCCCTGCTCCTGCACCTCGGCTCCGGGACTTCCCTCGGCCTGAGCTACAGCTACCGCCGCCTTGCCGAAAGCATCTCCTCCGAGGAACTCGGCATCTCCTCCGAGTCCTACTACGCCTTCCTCGACAAGGGCATGATGTACGGCAGCTACGACGTCTGGACCGGCGGCTCCACCCACCTCAAGGAATCCGGCGTGAGCGGCTTTCCCCTCCGCCGCAACATCCACGGCGCGGCTCTCCAGCTTGAGTCCGGCGGCTTCATCGCCGAACTCTCCGGCACGCTCGGCAGCGGAAAGGCCGGAGAGAAGGATGTTCAGTGGTATCGTTTCCGCAGCGACGGCCTCTCCATGCTTGTCGGCTGGATCTCAGGCATCCACCGCGCGACCCTGCGCCTTTCCGCCGACCGCATGAACACCGGCGAGGACATACTTGACAAAGTCACCGAAAACGGAGTCACCACCACCGTGAACTACGGCACGCGCAACATCTATGGCGGCACCCTCTGGAACGTCACGCCCGAGTACAGGATTCTCTCCGAGCGCTTTCACGGCCGCGCCGGAGTCAGCCTCGACTTCTCGGACGAGACCTCGCGGACGGTCTATCCTTATGTCGGAAAAGTCTCCAAGTTTGTAGGCGAGGCCTACCTCTCCGGGATTTACAGCATCCGGGGCTTCGACATCGGACTGGGACTCTCGTATCGCGGAGGCCACTGGACGGACTCCCTCGACAACACGGACGGTTCGACGGCCGTCTCCGCCGCCCCCAAGAGGCTTGACGACCTTGACGTTCAGGGCGGCTGGTACTCTGCCTGCATGACGCACGAGACCGCCCACCGCCTCACCCTCGCCG
>CAVBPI010000186.1:0-5513 GCA_963596955.1 bacterium
CAAAGGAGATACAGGTAAAGGCCACGATGCCGTCTGCCGTCGATGGTGTGGATTTTACTTTCACGGAATCGTCGCGGATGGTAGTGAACGGAGAGCGCTCGAAAAAGACGGAGGCTGACGAGGCTTCGGCCATATTCACTTTCACCGACAAGGTGAAGGCTCCTTACAGCGCCGTCTATCCGCAGGGCGTGTATTCGTCGATGGAAAACCTGACAGTTCCGGCAAGACAGAAATATGTCGCCGGGGGCATTGACGCTGCTTCGGCCGTAATGCTCGGCTATTCCGCATCCGGCGGTGTCATATCCCTCACGCACGCGATGGCCTATCTCCGTCTCGTCATAAATCCGGGTTCACTCGGCTCGGACAACATTTATGAAATCACCATAAGCGGAGCGAACGGCGAACAGCTTTCGGGAGACTTCAAGCCGGACTTCAAGAACGGCACGCTCGCTTCCACATCCAAGGCCACGTCCATAATCGTGCGTGATGCGGGAGAGGGAATCCCTATGGAAGCACCGGTTCTTGTTGCCGTTCCCGCACGGCGTTCAATCAGGCTGAACTTTGAAGTCACGGATGTCAAGGGTGTGAAGCGTTCGTTCAAATATGAGCAGTCACTCAGCCTGACGGCCGGTTCAGTGAGCGAGGTCGCGCTTGACTTTGAGAGGGAAGCCGGCAGCGCCGAACTGCACCTTACGCCGTTCACAAGGTTGAATGCCGGAGAAAGCACCATCGGCGACCACGCCTCAAAGGAGTCGCGTTCATTCCTCGTTCAGATGAAGTCATCCCTGACCGAGTACAACAACGACATATCCGCCGCCAAGCCGCAGACCTACAGCCGCATCAAGAGGCTGTCCAACGGCTCCTATATGCTTCTATGGCAGCGCGGTGCTCCGACACGGACCGACAACAACGGCATGGAAACCTACTATGCCCTCGGAAACGACATCTTCGGCTGGATCTACAAGGGCTGCCTCTTCGAGCACAACGACAATGCTCCCGGCTGCAAGGGCGGCACGGTCGTCCGCTACTACTCCTGCCCGGAGCTTCTTGTCCTGCGCAACGGGGATATCCTTGCCATAAACTCCTTCTGGGCACCTTCGACCTATGGGCTTCAGGACTATAAGAAAGACCACGGCCTTGCCGTCAAGCGTTCCACCGACAACGGGCAGAGCTGGTCGGAGGAAAGCATAATCTTCTACGGACAGTGCTGGGAACCGTTCCTCATTGAGATGCCTGATGGGGAGATTCACTGCTACTTCACCGAGGCAAGGCCATGGGTCAGCAGCTCGCATTCCGGCACCTCCCTCGTTCTGAGCCGGGACGGAGGAAAGACATGGACACCGGAGCCGGGTTCCGACCCGTACAGGGTGATGAGAAAGACATGGTATCACGCGGACTCCAAGATGAACAAGTTCACGGACCAGATGCCTGTGGGAATCGACATCTGCGGCACCGGAAAGCTTGCTTTCGCCATGGAGGATGTTGACAGCGAGACCTCCACATCGACCACGCACTCCGTTGCCGTGCTCTATTCTCCGGGCGCACCGGGCTGGAAATACCTCGATGGCGACGAGACCGGTCCTTCAACCCGCACCGACAAGGTGGGGAGGGATGCCTGCGCCCCATATTTGGTTCAGTTCCCTTCCGGCGAGACCATTCTTTCCTATTCGCGCGAAAACGGCACATGGCCATATTGTTACAAGATGGGAGATGCATCCGCAAGGAACTTCGGCGCTGAGAAGATTGCCCTTACAACGGGCGGCAACTGGTCGGCCACCACGATTGACGGAACGCACTGTCTCCTCGTCGCTTCCGCATATTCCAAGGCCATCCACCTCTGCCGCTACGCCCTTAACCACGACATAAAGGCGACACTGCGGACTGTTACGGTCGATGCGGACAATTCCGAGTGGCAGAACACCGACGACGCTCTATATTTCTGCAAGGATGCCTCGACCGATGCCACCCTGCGCTGCTCCGTGGATGACGATAATCTCTACATCCTGCTGGAAGTGAGCGATATACATATTTCGTCGTCAGACTATATGACCGTGTCCGTAGGTTCATCCACATCCTCAAAGGTTTCAGCGAAGGTCAAGGTCGGCCCGACTTCGTTCACCTCGTCGAACAAGTCAGTCTCTGTCTCCAGCATCTACGGCGGCACTCTGACGGACGACAGCGACATCGACACGGGCTGGCTCGCTGAGATTGCCATACCTCTCTCCGCTCTGGACACCGCTTCCGGCAGCGTTTCGATATGCGCCTCATTCGACGACAATCCTAAGGACAGCGTTTTCTGCGCCCTGTGAATATAATACTTACTGGGAATTTAATGCTTACTCATATTTTTTGACGCTTACTCACAAAAACTGATAATTATGAAAAGGACAATTTATTTTTTGATACTCGTCGCCTTGGCGGCATTTTCCTGCAAGAAGGATCCGAACTATTCGGAGTCGGGCTTCTCTCACGGCGGAAGTGAATACCCGTATGTCTATGTCACCGTCGCCGACACCAAGGCTTCGTTGGACGGAAGCAAGGTGACTTGGCAGCAGGGGGACATTCTTACCGTCTATGGCCATCCGTTGGATGAAAACTATAATGAGACAGCCACATATCTCATGAAGAACGAGGCTGACATCGCGGAGGGACGCTTCACTTTTCAGAAGATGGTCTGCGGAAAGAGGCTCACGGCCGTGAAGTCAGCCGAATTTATTTCCGGAGGCTCTGACCTCTCATCCCAGACAGTTGAACCGGAACTTTTCCCGGCTTGTCTCAAGGGCGATGCCGGTGCTGACGGAAAACTCGTTCTCGGGCACGCGAGTCCTTATGGGAAAATCAGCGTTGTGGCCGCGTCTTCAAAGCCGAGAACGCTTTTCAGAGCAGCTGTGATTGCCACTGGCATAGGAGGCGAGGATGTTGATACTCTGAAACTCGGCTTCTCTCCGAATGTCCTTTTGGCGGAGGACAAGGCGAGCGAATACTATTTTCTTACGGCCGCCCTTCCACAGAGCAGCGTGAAGTGCATTCTCTACGACACTGACGGCGGCTATATGGAAACCGAACTCGGCGAACTTGCTTTCGCAGATGGCACGGTCACTGAACTGCCCGAGATAAGCTACGAACCGAAGAAGATTGTTACATATTATCCGGGAACTGAACTTGAGCCTGTGACGGTTCATCAGTTTGTAGGCGGCGAGGAAAAGGATGTCCTCTGGGCACCGGTCTATTGCGGCTACAGCGTCGAGCATCCGAACGGGCTTCTCTATCAGTATGGAAGAAAGGCCGGGCAGCCTTACTATCCGGCCGGCTCAGGCAGCGCAATCGTCAAGGCAGGTCCGGTACAGGACCCGGCTGACGAGTATTTCTACAAAGGTTCGAAGTGGTACAGCGGAACTGCTCTCACCAGTTGGCCGATGTCTGAGTCCGAGGCAGGATATGTCGAGGGAAAGATTGCCAACCCGTGCCCAAGCGGCTGGCGTGTGCCTACAATCGCGGAGCTTGACGGCCTTCTGAAAATAGGATTCAATCAATCAACAAAATGGGCGTTCAGTGACGGCGGTGGCACAGATGACCAGAAAGAGATGGCCGTGGTTGAGACCGGCTTCACGCTCAAGGATGACTCTGGGCTGTTCTTCGCGGCCGTCGGTGGAAGAGCCAGCAGCGGTCAGAGCTTCTATAGAGGGAATGATAAAGAAGCTTACGCGCGAATTTGGGCTTCTGACAGAAACAACGCTGACTTGACCAAGGCTTCTTGTCTGTCACTTCAGAGGAAAACGAATTCTGCAGAACCGGATGGATTTAATGCTCTGATGAGAAATGACTACACCATGGTAGGCGGTATCTCCGTCCGCTGCGTAAAGGGGAACTAAAAACTGATAACATCATTATGAAAACAAAATCGACAGACTACAGCTCGCCGCGTCTTGACGTGCAGCTGCTCGAAACCGAACTCGGATTCGCCTCTTCAAGAGTTGGGGGGGGCATAGATGACATGGAAAAGGACAGCAAGACGGAGTTCATCTGGTTTTAGCTGAGTGTGGAACTATAAAACAGAAGAATCATGAAACAGATTGGATATATACTTCCGCTTTTTCTCGCGGCTATGGTTTCCTGCTCAAAGGAAGCTCCAGATACAAATGAACCGGAAACTCCGGATGCTCAGGTGTTTACGCTGACTGCAAGCATCGGCAGCGACGTCACCAAGACTGCAATGGGGGAGGAGGCTGACGGCAAATATCCGGTCAGCTGGACTGCCGGAGACAAAATCTGCGTGAACGGAGTCGAATCGGCCGAGGCTGTTATTGAAGATGATGCAAAGACGGCGACTTTCGCGTTCGGCAAGGACCTTGGAACAGAGGATTGTAAGGCTGTGTATCCCGCCTCTGCGTGGAAGACGGATGGCGTGATAACCGTTCCGGCGACGCAGACATATTCCGAAAACACATTCGACCCGGCATCGGCAATTATGCTTGCGTATTCGGCGGATGCTGCGGAGAGCCTGCATTTCAGCCACCTGATGGCCTACCTTGTGCTCTCGTTCGACACTGAATACGACGATGATTCGATAAAGTCAATTACCGTCAAGTCCAACGGTGATGAGCCGATGAGTGGCGACTTTACCGTTGATTTCACGGCTTCTGCCCTGACTCCTGCTCCAGATGCCGGAGCAGCGGCTGTCACCATGGATTGCGGAGAGGAAGGCTTGCCTTTGAAAACTGATGTTGTGGTTGCAGTTCCTGCGCAGACATACGTTTCGGGAATTGAGATTACGACTGAAGACGTGAACGGGCACAAGACAACCCGGACTCTCAAGTCGGAGTTCGCTCCGAATGCCGGCACGGTCTATTCAATGCCGATAAACTTCGATTATTATCCGGGCACCAATCTGAAGCCGATAAAGGTCGGAGACCTCCTCTGGGCACCGGTCTATTGCGGCTATAGCAAGGAGCATCCGAATGGGTTGCTTTATCAGTATGGTCGTGTGGCTGGTCAGCCTTATTATCCGGCAGAGAAGACCAGCTCTGTATGTAATTCAGGCAAAACATCATCACCTGAAGATGATTATTTCTACAAGGCAAGTGGCGATTGGTATAGCGGCACCTCTCTGACTGCATGGCCAATGTCCGAGTCCGATGCCGGATATGTACTCGGTAAGATTGGCAATCCATGCCCGAACGGTTGGCGTATCCCTACAATGGCGGAGTGTGAGGAATTGGTGAAAATCGGGTTTACTCAGTCAACAATATGGTCATTCGGTGCCAGTGGCACCGATGCCCAGAAAAATGCAGTTGAGGTCAAGACCGGCTTCACTCTCAAAGATGACTCCGGACTTTTCTTCGCTGCTGTCGGCGGACGAACAAGCGAAGGGCAATCATATTACAGAGGTATTGGAGACGCGTATGCAAGAATATGGGCTTGTGACAGGAACAGCACGGATAACGGAAAGTCTTCCTGCCTGTCAATTCAAAGACGAAAGTTGTCAAGTAATCCTGATACATTCTCAAATGAAC
>CAVBPI010000187.1:0-2638 GCA_963596955.1 bacterium
CTTGATGACAGGACGGCCGTCAAACACGACCTCTGTGCGGAATGGGTCTGGAGATGGACCTTCCACGGTCTCCAAACGGATGTTCAGTCGCAGTATGAAATTGAATGAAATGTGCAAATCCGACGGAGACAAGAGGTATGCGTCGTTGCCTCTGATATGGTAATGAAGAGATTTGGCAGGGTTCAGTGTCACTTCAACACTCAGAGATTCAAATCCTTCCCTAGTGAGTGTTATTTTGAATTTCCCGTCTGCGGCCACCTCGCTCAAATCGGAGGAGGCTCCTTTGGCCGGGACTATATTGTACAGACGCTTAATCGGCTTCCCTAATCGCCGGACAGGCGTGTTCTCCTTGATGTCTGATTCCGCCGCAATCAGCAGCCTGTCGATGTCGGAATACTCTTCCTGCTTTAAGAAAGTGAAGATTTCGGCGAGTTCGGTGTCATTCCTATAGGTCCGATATGCTGTAACCGGCTGTCTTGACGGGTTTTCCGTTGACTTGTCGGGAAACAGCGTCTTGGAATGACTTGACTTTATTTTCCCGATGCAGGAAGCCACGAGGCTGTCGTCATACAGGTGCCGGGTAATCAACAATGTCCGCAGTTCACAAAGAACATTCAGGACACTGTCCCCGGCGGCCACAATGCCATGCGGGACAAAGACGGTCACCATCTCAAGTCCGCTTCTTGAATCTGCCTGATTTCTGACAATCACGGAATAGTAGTATCCGTTCCTGTGGCGGTATATCTGGTAGCAGGGACCCGCCGTGCAGACGGACTGGAACAGCGCGCGCGGATCGGTTATCGCCGCCGCCCATGCCGTATTGCCGGTGAGACTGTATTGATTCGTGATTTTGTCCGGATATGAATATGCGTGCTCAGTATTGTTGTTGTACTGACCGTATAAATCAACCTTTACTCTGTCGGATAGTTCCATATCATTAACCTTTTAAGAAGTCCCACAAACTGTTCCCGGTGCTGTCGCTTTTCTCGATGATTCTGTCCAAAACCAGTTTCGCATACCGTCCGTCATATTCACATAACTGCTTCGCGACGACATTCCCGATGGAAAAAGGAAGTACCTTCAAATCCCTTACTCCCGCACGCATACAGATGTCTTTCAGCGTCTGCCAGAAGCCGAAGAAATTTTTCTCGACATACTCCTTGGCCATCTGTGCCTGTTCCTGATATGTGCACGGCATCATGTCACACTTGGTCACAAGCACATAAATCCCGTTTACGGAAGAGCTGATTATTTTCTTGTCATTGAGGTATTCCGCGCACTGGTTCAGATAATCGCTCATGGTCAGGTGGGTGTTGCCGTCCCATTGCCTGTCGTGGCCGTCGTATTCGACCACGAAGAACATTATCTTCTTGTTTTTCCTGTCCTTCAGGTAGTTGAATGTAGTGTCAAGGATTATCTTGCGCTCATCTTCACTGTTGAGCTGACCGAGGCTGTCGTGATATATGCACTTGAATATTTCTCCGGCAATGTCAATCATCGTGACGGGGTGCGTCCTTGCCTTTTCGTCCTTGATGTCAACGTCCATGTTATAGATGCAGGTACTGGATGTACTGTTGGGCAGTTTGCTGATAGAGCCTTTCCTGAAGATGTTTTTCAATGCGTCAAGATATTCAACGGCGCCTCCCCTGATTCGCATGATGCCCTTTGCGTATGCCCGGCTGAACACGGCTCCGAGGGTACAGGTCTTGCCAGATGCCGGAGTTCCCCAGAAATATACTTCCGTGCGGCCCTTCGTGAGTTGGGGAGGGTAACTATAGACAGGAAGATCGGACGGTCTGGAGTAGTTCATGATTTCGGAAATCCACCTTTCTCCGACAATTTCCGCGATTTCGCTTTCAGTGACGGTCCTGTCTGCAACATATCGCTGTATTTCCTCCGCGCTGTATGCGTTCCTGTTCTCTTTCAGGCCGCTGATGAGATTGTCGTGCAGACTGCGGCTCTCTATAATGTCCTGAGCCTCACGGCTGTGCTTCCCGTAGCGGTGAAACCTTACATATTCCCTGTAGGCCTCCGTCGTGTTCAGGGTTCGGGCGTGAGTCCAGTCCTGCTCATCCCTGAAGTTGTTCAGAATTGTCCTGAGCTCTTCCTGATGCCTGTCCGGGTAGTCGGCCTTATACCGGAGATATGCCGCCTCCGTATTGACCTTGCAGGTCTCCAGCCAAGGCAAATCCTCAAGCAGGTATTTTGCAGGGACGACATACTTCCCCAATTCAAAGACTTCCAGATACCTTCTGATTTCGTCTTCTGTAGGACTGAGCTTTATCTCGGACCACCAGTCGTCCTCTTTGTCCGAGAGCTGTTGCCTGCATAGTTCGGAATGCTCTCCCTCCGGGAAAATCTGAAGATAGTCCAGATAGGCTGCGGGAGTATCTTTCCTGCAGGTATTCTTCCACATCAGAGCCTCATTGGCGGCGATGCGCTTGTGTATGTCCTCCTCCATGTCGGCTGTCAGACCGGCATCCTTCAGTTCCTGCATGGTAACAACGCCTTCATTCAGATAGTTTATCAGGTTCTCCGTCGGAATGGCGTTGCAGCGGGACAGCACTTTTTGTTTCTGGTTCATAGCATTATTCATCATCTTCCGGCATTTCCACCACTACATCATCGACGCCTCCTC
>CAVBPI010000187.1:2648-5470 GCA_963596955.1 bacterium
GTTGAAGTCCGTGTCCTTGAACGGGACGGCATTCAGTTCGCCGGTGTATGAGACCGAACTCAGTTCCCGATAGTTGTCCAGCCACTTGTTGACGCTGAGCGTTATATCCCGAATGTTTGCGGGCAGACTCAAGTTCCAGACGCTTGCCGATTCGCTGCTCAGCCACTTCTCCCTTTTCTGAAGCAAGTCGTCACTGTTTTTGCCTTTGAGGAGTTTCCTCAGGTTCTGCGTGCATTTCTCGATGACCGTCTCCTTTGACAGCTGCAATGACAGGCTGTTGCCGAACAATGCGTCGTATTCTCTGCTGCCGGCCTTGAGTTGTTGCAGGGATGACATATATTTCCTGCATCGGTCATCGACATATCGGTCATATTTTTCGCCAAGACTCCGTGAGTCCTCTATCGCTGATGAATAAGCGGTCCTGATTTCATCTTTTTGACGGATGATATTGCTGAAATGTGAGAAGGCGACCGATGAGGCGAGCAGCATTGACAGGACGACAAATCCGATTGAGACTTGTCCTAACAGACCCAGCCGGCGCCATCTCGAGTGTTTTGCCCTGCTCATCAGCGATATGAGGAAAACTATGATGACGTCGAACATTACTGCAGCGACGGCACAGTAGATGACCGGAAAGAACTGACAGTATATCAGCCCCATAAAGCTGATGTAGGAATATGCCAGCAGGGCAATGACTGCCGTCACCCATGCGAAACTGAACCTTGCCTTATCCATTACTCTTTTTCCTTTTCGTTTTCGGGCAGCATCCTGCTCAGATCCTCAATGCGTTCCTGATACTCCTGAATCAAGGAACGGACGGCCTCGTAATCGACTTCCTTTTCCGTGGTGACTTTTTCTTTCTCCAGATTCCCTTCCACGACCGGAGGCGGCAGGCTCGGCTGAGCCGGGACTTTCTCGTCTGTTATAATGAAGGTGTCGCCTGTCCCGAAAACAGGTGAACAGGTTTTTAACAGGAGCAGAATCAGGAATATGAGCAGCAGCGCTCCGAGTATGCCTATCAGCCAGTTCAGGCATCCGCCGTTCCGGCCGAAGAAACCTCCGGAAGCGCCTGTTCCGAAACCTTTGCCCGTTTCGTCATTGCCGGAGTCGGACGGGGCGTCGCCGAATGCCGGAGTCTCCTCTGGAACCGGTTGTTCAACGGGCGTGTCCGCAACGGGACTTTCTTCTGCGGATGGTTCAACCGGCACTGCCGTTTCGGTGCATACGGCCGTAAATGTCATGTCGGATTCCACGACTTTATTGTGAGGGGCGTCCGGTTCCCACGACGAGAACTCAAAGCCTTCGCCGGGAATGACGTTCGGGATGTCCCTTGCTCCGCTGAGAACATGACCATGCCTGCGCTTCAGCGTGGAATCAACTCCTGTGAACATCCCCTTGCCGCTCATAAGGTAGGTGACGGTGTGGACGCGGCTGTCGTCAATGTCAGTTCTGATTGCCATGGAAATGTCCTTCGCTCCATTCAGGCGGATGCCCCAGACGCCGAAGAATATATGTCCGTTGCCATAGAATGTGGTAAAGTCGCTGATGTCTGAGTCCGCATATTTGGTCAGACAGTCAAAATACTGCCTGTCGTGGTCTGACATATCAACCATCTGCCTTTTCAGATATTGGATGCAGACATTTTTCTGACGGACGGCTTCTTCATAGTCCTGTGTCCCTTTGAGTTCCTCCAGACGGGTGACTCCGACATACTGGGCGGGAATATACCAGTCTATAGTCCCGCCTGTACCATTGAACAGCGGTTCTGCAAAAGAATCCATGTATCTGGAGTCTGCAACATATTTTTGAAGGAGCCGTTCAAATTCGACATATCTGTCATAGAAAGGGACACCACCGACACTCTCAATCGAGATGCCGTTGACCGATGTTGAACAGAGTTTGCTTTTTCCTTTGACCGTGCTCATTTCCTATTGTTTTATTTCATTCAGGATTTTCCCAAGTTCCTCATTTGCAGTCGGGTCGAAGTCCGGCAGCTCGCAGGAGAGCGCATATCCCAACTTCATCCTTTCCTCCCATCTCCATACGCTGCTGTATTGAGGAAAACGGTTGAGGAAGTCCTTGTCCTCGGAGCGGAATGCGGCAAACTGGAGAATGGTCTTCTGCCGGCCCAGATCGGCTATCAGTTCAATGGATGCGTCAGACTTGTCCTCATCGAGCATTCTTTCATTGAGCTGAAGATTGAACCGCCTGTTCTTTTCTGAAATGGCGCTTCGTCTGGCGGCGTCGAAATAGTCATATCCGAATGAGGTGGAAAGACGGTTGAACATCATCGAGAGATAATCGGACACGACCTCGACCGCTCCCTCCGAGCCATAGTTCCGGATGTACTCATCGACTTTCATCACCCAGTCGGTCTTGACATTCAACTGCTTATACAGACGGTAGAGGGTTGAGACAATGCCTGATACAGAATCGACCTTGTCCTTCGAGACGGACACTGCATATCCGGACAATGTCTCGTCGAACCAAAGGGACTCCACTGCATTGACAATGCTCTCGGCAATGCCGATCTGCATCTGCTTCGAGGCGAGCAGGTGCGTCATGTCAACACCCATTTCTTCGAGAATCTGCCGGCATTCCTCTACATTGTCCGCGGCGGTGTAATCCAGCAGCAGAGCCTCATTCCGTTCCCTGCTGTTTTCCGAGCTGAGACCGGCGGAAATGAAAATCTGCGATTCCTTCCCGGACATCTTGGGCTGAGCCTTGTAGTTGACCAGCAGTCCGTGGACAAGTTCTCTTACCTTGGACTCGTCAAGCATCATTGAGTCGATGAATGTTCCGAAGAAGAACGGATCCTGCCC
>CAVBPI010000188.1:0-5427 GCA_963596955.1 bacterium
CGACAAATGAGCGCGAATCCGCCGCCGTGCAGGTCATCGTCCTCACCGTCGCGCCGCTGCCGACAGACCAGCTGAACTTGGCGTCAGAGTCGAAAAAGCGCGGGTTGTCGCGCCGGAAAGCGAGCAGGGAGGCGTAGGCATCGTGCAGGGCCCTGCGCTCCGGGACATTGAGATAGTCCCAGTGCAGGGGCTTCGCCCCGGTGCGGCCGCCCTCCTCGATGGAGACGTCGTAGCCGAGTTCCTCGAACTGCCATAGCATCTTCGGGCCGGGAACAAGAATGGAAAACGCCGCGTTGAGCTCCTCACGCTTCATCCTCGCCGCAAGGTCGGAAGCAATCCCGTTGCCCCACCTGAGCGCCTTGTATGCAGTCCTTTCCTCGTCGTGGCTCTCCATGAAGCCGACAAGCGAGCCGAACGGCATGGAGGAAGTGCCCGTCCACATTCCGGAGAGGTCGTCCCCATCCTTGAGCCAGCCCATTGCCGTCTGGCAATAGGCGTTGTTCATGTTCCTCCATAGCTTCACTCCGGCCTCCGCAAGTTCCCGTTCCTCCCGGATGTCGCAGAAATGCTCGAAAATCACGACTGCATTCGGGTTCGCGGCAAACACCGCCGAGGCATAGTCCTTCAGAATCGCGACCCGTGAGGCGTCATAGTTCGCGGCCGTGGCCTCAGTGCTCTTTTTCTGCGTGAATCCCTTGGTGAGGTCGAAGCGGAAGCCGTCGAACTTATACTCCGAAAGAAGATAGCGCAGGCTTCGCCTTACGTGTTCGCGCACCATCTCATTCTCATGGTTCCAGTCATGAAAGACCGAGTAAGGATGCGGGGCATCGACATTGAACCACGGATTGTTCGCGGCCGTCTTGTTTGCAGCGGAGTCCCAGTACATCTTCGCCATCGGATGCGCCCCCGTGGCATGATTATACACGACGTCGAGAATCACCGCCATTCCCCGCCTGTGACACCCGTCGATGAACGCCTTGTAGTGCTCGCGGGTGCCGTATGCCTTGTCGAGGGCGAAATATGAGCAGGGATTATATCCCCAGCTGTCGTTTCCGTCAAATTCCTGAACAGGCATCAGCTCAATGGCGTTCACCCCGAGAGCCTGAAGATAGTCAAGCCTCTGCTCCGCGCCCGAAAGGTCATGGGTGGCGCTGAAGTCCCGAAGATGAAGCTCATATATCACGAGGTCGTCCCTGTCCTCAATCTCATAGTCCGTGACCTCCCATTCATACTCCGTCCGCGAGGTGCTGAAAGCCGAAACGAGACCCGAAGCCCCCGAAGGATATAACGGAAGTTCCGGATATGTCGAAGAGGATATCCATTTGTCGTCACCGCTGTAGATGATTTCGGAATATGGATCCGAAAGGCGGAGCGCTTCGCCCTCCGAGTCAAGAAGATGGTACTGGAAACGATATTCCTTGTCAGGAGCGAGACCGTCGAGAGTGAACCACCAGCATCCGGACGCCTCGTCCCGCTTCATCTGCCAGCTGTTGGAGACCGTCCAGTCATTGAAATCGCCGACAAGGAAACAGTGCGGATAATGCGCCCCGTCCTTGTCACGGTCGTAGAGCACGAGGGTGACGATGCTGTTGTCGATGCGGTTGATTCCGGGCTGCACGCCGGAAGGCAGAGCCGCCTCGGTCACGGCCGCCGGAACGAATCCCTTGCCGCTGTCGCTGACCTTGCAGAAAAGGTCGGCGGTCTGCTTCGAGCCGTCGGCGTTGCGAACCACGACTCCGATTTTCGTCACGGCCTCGTCGTCCCCCGCGCCGAACCACTCGCGCACCGAAGGCTCAAGCGGAAGCTTCCACACATTCGCAACCCCGGTCTGCTGCCAGCGGCACTTTTCGATGTTCACCGCCCATTCCGCCTGCACGTGCTTCCATTCGAGGTCAACAATCCCGATGTGGGCGTAAAGTTCGCCGGTGTAGCCAGCGAAAGGAAAGCTGCCGCCAGCCTTGTAATAGAGAGTGCAGGCCTCGTCAGCCGAGGGGTTCAGCGGGTCGGAGGAGAGTCCCGGCTGAAGCTTTTCGATGTCAAACGACGGTACTTCAGGCTCAATCGCCGGACTGTCCGGCTTTGTGCAGGAAAAGAGCAGGGTGAGCACGGCCACCGCAGAGAAAAGGATGTGTTGCTTCATTCTTCCGAGTTTTTGGAGAGCCGTTCCGCAGTTCAGCCATCAAGCAGTGGCGGAGCATCGTCTCTCACATTTGCAGCCGGCGGCCCGATCAGGAGCCGCCGGCCGATAATAATTTACAATTCAGACAAACTATTTGATTGAGCCTGTTCCTGCGTTGAAGTCGAGGGTGACGGTCTTTCCGGCAACGACTCCGTCAGTATTCGCGCTGTCTCCACCCGCACCACGATAGGCAATCTTGCCGTCGTTTCCGAGCGTGAACTCCCTGTGCCACCAGTTAGTGACTTCAGGGTCGAAAGCAGACTTCACGAATGAACGGAGATGAGTGCCGTCAGCCTTAAGCGCATAGCTCATTGTACCATCCGCATTTGCAGTATATTTTGCAGCATCTACAGCGCCCCAGTTAGGATTGTCGAATGGTTCTGCGCAACCATAAACCTCAGCCTTATGGATGTTGAGCACACTGTTCTTGAGATCAACCTCAATCATATAGATGCCGGCCTCAGGAACGACGCAGTTGCCGTCACCGTCATTCGTAAAGCCCTCGTTTGTCGTAAGCTTGCCGAAAGCCGCGCTCCAGTCATCGGCTACATTCTTTGTCGAAAGCTTGAAGCCGTGGGTTGCATCAGCAATATAGCGGATTGTCCAGAACACGCCCGGCTCGGAGTGCGCCGGGACGAGGCTTACGACCCCTTCTGCACCCCATGTCCAGTTGCCGAAGTCGGTACCGGTCATATAGCATTCGGTAGGAATGTCAGACTCCTGAGTAAGCGTAGCGCTGTAAGAGAATGAATCAGCAACTGCTCCTGCTGACGGCTTGTAGTTAAGAACGAGTTTATAAAGACCGGCCTTCTCACCGGCAACAATGTTGTCTCCTGTGTTGGAGAGCTTGCCGTCCTTCACTCCAAGGCTGATTTCCGCCTTAACGATGCCGTCCTCATCAAGATTGATTTTCCAGCCATGGCAGGAAGCGAACTTGAACTCGCCGCTTGCGGCAAATTCCACATCATTCCATGCGAATGTGATTGTCCCGTCATTGCCGACAGTCTGCTCCCCCTTATCGAATCCCCATCCGTTGCAGCCGCCGCGAATGCCGAAGTCAGCCTTATGGACGATAATCTGAGCACCCTGCGCGAGGTCGCCGTTCTTGTTGTTGTCAAGCACGATGTGATAGAGACCTGTTTCCTTGACCTGCATCTTAGGAGCAGTCTCGCCGATAATGAGCTGCCCCTGAAGAATCATCATGTTAGGGTTGTCGGCGAAATTCTTGCAGTTCGGGTCGTTCTCGTCGTAGCCGTAGTTCACCTCAGCGAGGTTCGCGCCGTAGAATTTCTTGTTTCCATTGCTGTTCTCGATGAGCGCGAAATCCTTTCCACCCTGAAGGTAAATGTACTTCTCGAACATACCTGAACGGGCAGTCTTGTCAACCTCGTTCGAGCCTGCGGCCATGGAGTTCTTTGACTCGACCTTGTCTGAGCCTGTGGCGTCGCCATAGACATAGAATCCGTCAAGGACTACATCGTCGAGGTTAAGCCCGCCCTTGTCCTTGTTGCAGGAAGCGGCCGTCACAAGCAGCGACATGGCTGCGATTGCATAGAAAAACTTTTTCATAATTCTGTGTGTTAAAATGTGTTATTAAAGTTTATATATTGAATCATTATATTCCTTTGGCACTACAGGTTCTCGTATCCCGGAGTCTGAGTCCAGATTTTCTGACCCGTCGTCTCGTCAATCAGAGACTTTTCGAGTACGGAATAAGGTATCGGGAACCATTTGCGCACGGCTTCCTTGGCCTTCGCGTCGGTGACATACTGGATGTCGTTGTACTTGCCGTAGCGGATGAGGTCGCGCCTGCGGACCATTTCCCATGAGAACTCGCGTCCGCGCTCTGCAAGGACATCGTCGAGTTCCCAAGAATCAACGTCGCCGTAAGCATCCCTGAAGGCCTGCTCCGGGTTTGCGTCGTAGGCAAAACTCCTTGCCATGAGGGTCTTGAAGTCAGCGCTTGAGGTCACCGATGAAACCGAACCCACGCCGCCGCGAAGCACAGCCTCAATCTTCATCCAGAGCACGTCGGCATAGCGGAAGATGTGGAAGTCGTTCTCGCAGTACTTGTAGGTTCCGGTCTTGTCCAGTTCCCACTTGTTCAGGCGTGCGCCGTCGAAGTTGTGGGCGTTAGTGAGGCTCGACACGCCTACATGAAGCACGGTCGGCGTACCCTTGGGATTATCAGCGTCAACGACATCCTCGTCGAGGTAGAGTTCGGTGGTCGAGCCCTTCTTGTTGACCTGTCCGACGAACCATCCCCAGTTCTTCGTGTTGGAAGTTCCCTGAAGTTCGGTGCCCGGACCGCGGAGGTCGGTGTTGTAGTAGCCCTTCATCTTGGAGTTGTCAAACAGGTCGCTCTCGCTGACGGAAGGAGCTGTCTTTGACTTGAAGAGGTCGAGGAAAGACGGGCGGGCGCAGAAGCCGTTCCATGTGTCGAGAACGGTGCCGTAGTAGTACTGGATGCCGTAGTGATGGGTGTTGTACGGAATGCGGAGCTTGTTCTTGACCTTGCTGTAGTCGTGCTCGTCGTCGGTGAGTCCGTTCTCGACGATGGAGAATATCGCCTCCTTGCTGTCCTCGTTGAAGAGGGCGAAATTGTGGAAATAATCCTTCTCGATTGAATATGAACCTGAGTTTATGACGGCGTCGCAGCAGCGCACGCAGTTGTCGTAGAAAGAGCCGCTGAACTGCTCCGGCTTCTCGACATTCTTGAAGACATTGTCCATCGTGCAGCCGAAGCTCTCCGCGTTGAGGTAGAGGCGGGCGAGAAGAGCGTAGGCGAAGCCCTGGGTCGTGCGCCCGTAGTTCGCCGCACGGTTCGCGTCGTTCACGACCGCCATGTTCGGGGCGTTCTTCTCAAGCGTGGCGACAAGGTGCGACCACACGTCCTGAGGGTCAAGGAGCGGCCCTGTGGCCTCCTCGAACTTCTCGGTGTAAGGAATGCGGCCGAAGCAGTCGAAGAGCTGGTAGAAATAGTAGGTGCGCATCACCTCGACCTCGCCGAGATACTGGGCATAGACATCCTCGCTCATGGAGGCCTTGTAATTGTTCAGGGTGCTGATAATCTGATTGCAGAGCACGGCTCCGTTGACGGTTATGTTCCAGACTTCCTTGATGGCGTCGCCCCGGTGGTCCCATGTGTGGGTGTTCTGCCTGAGCCAGTAGCCGCCGTCGTTCCAATCGTTTCCGCCGTTTCTCGGGACGCAGAGTCCCTCGTCGGCAGTGGTCGTGACAAGACCCCA
>CAVBPI010000189.1:0-3945 GCA_963596955.1 bacterium
GGATTAAGGGACTCAAGAGCCCGGTTGCCGGCGACGCCGACTGCCTCCTCTTCCCTAACATCGAGTCTGCCAATGTCTTCTACAAGACTAACTCGAAGCTCGCCGTCGGCGTGAAGCAGGCAGGCATGGCCGTGGGTGCAAAGGTTCCGTGCGTTCTCTCAAGCCGCGGCGACAGCATCGACACCAAGCTCAACAGCATCGCGATTGCGGCAATGGCCTGCAAGTAAAATGAACGGTAATTATCCGTCAAAGCTGCTGGAAAACGCAGTCGAGGCAATAGGCACTCTTCCGGGAATCGGCCGGAGGAGTGCCCTTCGTCTTGCGATGTATCTCCTTAAGCAGCCTCAGGAAAATGTCCATCATTTCACGGAAGCGATTGCCTCTCTTCGCGACAACGTGAAGTATTGCCGCGAGTGCATGATGATTTCGGACACCGACGTCTGCGCCATCTGTTCGGACAAGACCCGCGACCGCAGCACCATCTGCGTCGTCCAGTCGGTCCGTGACGTGATGAGCATCGAGGCTACGGGGCAGTACCACGGCCTCTACCACATCCTCGGCGGCGTGATTTCACCCATCAACGGCGTCGGCCCGTCCGACCTGACAATCCGCGAACTTGTGGAAAGGGTTTCCAAATACACCCCAGGCTCCCTCGAACTCATCCTCGCCCTGAGCGGCGACGTAGAAGGCGAGACGACATCGTTCTACATCTACCGCCAGATTTCCCGATACAACGTGAAGGTCACTTCCCTCGCCCGCGGCCTCGGCTTCGGCGACGACCTCGAATACGCCGACGAACTCACCCTCGGCCGCTCCATCACCGGCCGTCAGCCGTTTCATCCGTAGGTATTTGTCACTTTTTCCGAGTTTTGCCAATGTAATTTTGTCACTTTTTCCGACATTATAAGGCTCTGTTTTGTCGCTTTTTCTGCGAAAATGCCGAAAAGTTCGGAGTAAAAATACCGAAAAGTTCGGAATAAGACCGCCGAAAAGTTCGGAATGCTTTTGCAGTTTATTGAAAATCACTATATTTGCAATGTGATAATGCATTTGATATGAATGTTGAGAACTATCGTCCACGGATATGCGATGCTCTTTTGCAAAAAAAACTCAAGAGCAGTGGGGCTGTTCTGGTGTCTGGACCTAAATGGTGCGGCAAAACTTGGACTGGGCTGAAGGCTTCGGAAAGCGTCATATATATGCAGGATACTGACAGAAGAGCGTCTTATATGAAAATGGCGCAGACGACTCCTTCCTTATTGTTACGTGGAGATAAACCACGACTGATTGACGAATGGCAGACTGCCCCTGTTCTGTGGGATACTGTTCGTTTTGCCGTGGATCAGAGCCCTCAGAAAGGACAATATATCCTGACAGGAAGTGTTGTTGTCGATGAAAAAAACTCCGGTAATTCGGATGATCCATTCGTATGGATGGAACATACCGGTACGGGGCGAATTGCCGAATTGAAGATGAGGCCTATGAGCCTTTTTGAAAGTGGCGAATCGACAGGAGAAGTCTCGTTGAAAAAACTTTTTGACGGTGAGGAGGATGTCAATGCTGTCAGCAGTATGACAATTGAGGACATTGCCTTTGCAATATGCCGTGGAGGTTGGCCGGCAGCACTTGACATGGATGAAGAAAGTGCTCTGGAGGTTGCGGTTAACTATGTTAATTCAATTGCTGACCGTGATGCGTCAGCTGTTGACCAGTCACAGAAGAACCCTGACCGTGTTCGTTGTATTCTCAGGTCTTTGGCCCGCAACATATCGACGATGACAACAGACAGAACTATAATCGGAGATGTGAAGGCTAATGATGTGTCGATGACAGACAAGACTCTGGAAGTTTATCTAAGGGCTTTGCGGCGTTTATTTGTAGTTGAGGATATAAAGGCTTGGCAGCCTTCCCTCCGCTCGAAGACTGGCATTCGTACTTCGGACAAGAGACAGCTCGTCGATCCGTCCATAGCCGTGGCTGCCCTTGGCATCGGCCCCGATGCTATACTCGAAGATTTCAATTATTTCGGTTTTCTTTTTGAATCGTTGTGTGCCAGAGACTTGCGTGTCTATTCCGAGGCTCTTCGTGGCAAGGTGATGCATTATCATGACAACAATGACCTTGAGGCTGACTTGATTGTCAGTCGCGACAACGGAATGTGGGCGGCAGTTGAGGTCAAACTTGGCAGTCGCGAAATTGAAGAAGGGGCTGAAAATCTGAAAAAACTTGCAAGAAACATCGATACCTCAAAATTTATGGCACCGTCGTTCCTTATGGTTCTTACGGGAGGCGAATTTGCATATCGACGTGCAGATGGTGTGTTTGTCGTTCCGATAGGCTGCCTGCGCGATTAGGAATTCGTCGCTAATCATTATATTTGCAGGGTAAAAAACTGTCATACTTATGGAAAGCAGCATCTCCGGCATCGTTCCGGGCGACACACCTTTGATTTCTGGAGCCTTTACAGACCGCTCCATTATTGCCGAACACGGGATGTATGTTCTCGTGAAGGCGAAGCGTCTGGGCAAGTGGTTCAAGCTGAAGGCTCTTTCGGGGCAGTTTGTCTCCGACTGTCTCCATCGTGAACTTCTGAAGAAGGAGTTTGAACTCGGTTTCCCCCTGGAGCACCCGAATGTCGTGCGGACATACGATCTCGTTCATGATTCCGAGCTCGGCGACTGCATTGTTCAGGAATATGTGCAGGGTGCGCGTCTGGACGAGTGGCTGCCGACCGCCTCGAAGAAGGCTCGGCGCAGGGCTGTGGGGCAGATTCTGGATGCCATGGCATATTCCCATTCGCAGGGTGTGGTTCACCGCGACCTCAAGCCGTCGAACATTCTGGTTACCGACAACGGCTCTGATGTCAAGATTATCGACTTCGGGCTTTCTGACGCAGACCGCTATGCGATTCTGAAACAGCCTGCCGGAACGGCGGGATTCTCGGCTCCGGAGCAGATGGGGAATGTCAGCGATGCCTGGAAGGGAGATTCTGATGTGGAGAATCCCTCACCCTCGGGAAGTTACACCGATGTTCGGTCCGACATATATTCCTTCGGCCGCATCCTTCCGCTGTTCCGCCTCGGAGGGGTGTATTCCCGTATAGCCCGCAAGGCTTCCACATCCGACCCGAAGAAAAGATACGCGAATGTCGAGGAAATCCGTTCCGAAATACGCCGTGCGCATATCCCAGCCGTTGTCTGCGGGGGCATCATCATTTTGTTGCTCGTTCTCGCCGGTGTTTTCGCGGCCATTTCCTATCAACAGGAAGTTGCGGCTCTGGATGAGAACCTGAGGCAGTACGAGCAGAAAGTCGCTGACTTTGACGAACGGGTCTCGCAGTTTGAGACGAAGGTAAGCGAATTTGAGGCAGAGAAGGCGGAATTTTCGGAGACTTATAGCCAATGGAAGGACAATTCCGCGAAGCAGACCGTTTTCGATGACGCGAAGAGGCAGATGGAGAAAAGTATTGACGCGTACTACGCTCCTATGATGGAAAAGGTGAAATCCCCATCTTGCGACATCGCGTCGATTTCATCGTGGGTTTATCAATATATGTCAGACAATCTGATTCAGGAATACATCCGCAGGACAGTAAATGAATGCTCGGGGCGATATTCATTGGACACTCGTTCAGAACAGCAGCTCAAGCTGGCTGCAGATGCGTATAATGCGGAGTCTTACAATAAGTATGCGGAATCTTTTAAGAAGCGGAGTGACGAATGGCAGGCATCTATGATGTCCTCATCCGAAGCCCGGTAACACCGCCTTTCCCTCCGCAAAGATAGGTTAGCCCGGTCTTACCCCTATGGCTCAGCCCGCTCAGAAGCAGCGGCTCCCCGAGCACGAACAGCATCGCCGAAGCCGTGTCCCCGACATCGAGGTGTGAACCGAACGACTCCACAACTTCGAACTGGCCGCCGCCAAGATGCCTGAACCGGACTCTCC
>CAVBPI010000189.1:4008-5401 GCA_963596955.1 bacterium
CGGCTTCCACTCGACTTCCACCATCTCGCCCTCGGCAAGTCTCGCCGCCTCGATGACACCCGCTGAAACAACGGCGGAGTTTTGTTCCTGCGCGAACTTCCTTTCTGCCAGATAGTTGTCCCATCCCCTGAAATCCGCGAACCTGGCGAGAGTCTCAAGCGTCGAGAACCGGATGTTCTTCACTCCGTCCAGATATCCCCAAGTCCTCTTCAGCGTAGTCGGGCTGATATATTCCCGTATCCTTTCCCATACGGCACCGCTGAGGAAGTCGAAGTCCGCCGGCGTATGCATCACCCGCCCGACAGATTCCTCGATTTTCTTCCGCAGTTCTACTATTTCCAAAGATTCGTTGTTCATGGCATATTCTCCCGATGTTTGCCCTCTCTCTATGAGAACCTCTGCAAAATTATCCTCTATCCGCATAATTTCCAAATTATGGACCAACAAGGACTGCGTAAAACTTTCACGGAGATATGCTTTTTCGGAACTTTGCGGCAGGAAATAGAGGGGATGCCGAAAACCTCGAAAGAGAGTAGGCGACTATAATCATTTAATTCTTATGAAAAAGATTTACAAGCTATTTGTGCTTATGGGCGCACTATCTGTGGTGTGCGGTTGCGGCGGACCGGTGAAGGAAGTCAGCGTCCGTGATGTAGAAGTCTATGGCAGCATTTCATTTGGAACCGGGTGGTTTGACCGGACAGAGGACAGCGAGGACTATTTCGCAGTTGGCGGCGGAGTGTTCAAGTTTATGATTAAGGGAAAGAAGATAATGGTGGATGTGCCTGTCAAGATAATAAAGACGATAGATTTTTCGCTTGACAAAGTTGATGAGGTCTGTCTTTCCGTGGCAAATGACGGACTGTATATGAAAGATTCAAAAGGCGACCGCATAAACTTCCAACTTGAGGACACCGATGTCGTCAATAAGCTGCTGAACTCTTCTGTTGGGGAGAGTACTGCATTCAGATTCTCCTATCCTCTGCTGAACGAAAATCCGGATATCGTGAATCAGATTGACGACTTTGACATAACGATTGATTTATATGCCCAAAGCGCTGCCGGCAAGAGTTCTTCGAATGCATCCGCCTCGGGCGCGTCGGAAGACTGGGATGACATTCTTGACGACTACGAGTCCTATGTGGATAATTACATCTCCTGTCTCAAGAAGGCAACGAACGGGGACATGGAGACAATGGAAGAGGTCGAGGAAATGCTTGAAGACGCTCAGGAACTCAGCGATAAATTGGACAAGGCCGAGGATAATCTGTCTTCATCGCAAATGTCAAGGTATCTGAAAATCACATCAAAGCTCTCTTCCGCAGCGGCAGACATTTCATATTAGGGCGTAATTGTGTGGATGAATAATGTCAAAAGGCTGAGGAGACACGGC
>CAVBPI010000190.1:0-5397 GCA_963596955.1 bacterium
GTCTGTGGATTACGCTTGTGGTTGTTGCAGATGCTGCTGGCTTTGGGTGGAATCCGATGGCGGATGAAATTAGATTGCATCTACTCAAGAAAACCTGAGATGAACAGGTTTATGACCGGGCGGAGAGGGGAGTTGGTGGTGAGGGTCACGATTATCAGCGTCTCTCCTTTCGGAAGCATCGAAGTATCGACATGAACCCGAATCTGCCCTTTTTCTCCGGGCGCGGTGGGCTGAATCGTTCCGTGGGAATAGCGCGGCGCGTCCGTGTCGCACTTATAGACCTGAAAGCAGCGCTTGCCCTCGTTCGTGAAATTGAACTCCGCGTCAATCGTCCTTCCTGCCTTCATCTTTCCGAACGACCATGTCGAGGTCTCGAAGCGAGGACGCGGACCGTCGGATTTTTCCTTTTCCGTCATCGAGTTGAAGTTGGCGGTCGTGAATGCATAAACCCTCAATTTCCCGGCCTTTACACCCTCAGGCAGTCCCGCAAGGGAGTAGGACTCGACCTCGTCAACGACCGGAACCGCGTAGTAGAAATTCTTTCCCCATCTCTTGCGCGAGGTCTTCACTGTGTAGCTGACCTTCGCCTCGCCCCCTGCCGGTATGACTTCCGGAGACACCCTCAGCGAGAGTCCTTCACTTATATCCTTAAACTCCAGTCTCACAGGTTTTTCGCCGAGGTTCGCCACCCTGAATTCGTCGCTGCGGCTTTCTCCCTGAAGGATGTTCCCGCATTTGACCTCAAGGGTCCTGAAGCCGATGTCCCCGAAGCGTTCCGTGAATATCTCCGCCTGTGTCAGCTTTTTCTCGTGGCACACGCCCCGCAGCTTGAGTATCACCGGCTTCTTCGTGTCGGAGAAATATGCCGTCAGGTTCTTGTCGAACGGGAGAGGCGCCTCGTTGTTGCTGTAGCTGGCTGAGATTTTGCCGCTTTCCCCTGGCTTTATCGGAGCTTTCGTCCATTCCACATCCGTGCATCCGCAGGAAGTCACCACGCTGTAAATCGCCACGGGCTCCTTCCCGACATTCCTCACCGTGAACGAGCAGCTCACCGGCCCGCTTCCGAGCAGGATGTCCCCGAAGTCATGCACGTCGCTGTCCATCTCGATGTTGACCTTCACCTGCGCCTCCGCCGGCGTCCATGCCGCCCCCGCGAAAACCGTAGCCGCGATGACATATAATATATATAGGTATATTCTTTTCATTACAATTCAATGTTTTTTCCGCCCTTTCGTGAAAGGTCAGTTCCAGACAGGCTTCCGAACAAAATGCAAAGATACTTGAAAATATTTTGTAAAAAATCAAAACAGTTCCTAAATTTGCATAGTCTTTGCCCGTCAGGTCATGTTGTCCCGCGGCGGCGCGGACGGAATGAAACAACGATTATTTAAACTCATAAATTTATGGCTCACAAAATCACACAGGACTGCGTAGCTTGCGGTACTTGCATCAACGAATGCCCGGTCGGAGCAATTTCCGAGGGCGACATCTACAAGATTGACCCTAACGCCTGCATTGACTGCGGCACCTGCGCGGACGCTTGCCCGCAGGGCGCAATCGTCGCTGAATAATTTCCGGCAGGAAGTAAGAGAAGGGGAGCATCCGAAAGGGTGTTCCTCTTTTTTATCTTTTCAGCAGCCATTCGGTCGCGGGAACAACATTCGGCTCGCGGAGTATTACCCTACGCGAGCCGTTTCTGATATAGTCGCTTGATGCGAATGTGTTTGCCTTGCTTCCGCTACACAAGCTTAGGGGCGTTCTGGTCAGGCGCCTTGAAGAGGAGCATGAAGAGGAACGCTACCACGAGGGCGTAGGCGGCGAAGATGTACCAGCAGGCGCTCCAGCCGTCAAGGCCGCAGGCGAGTTCGTTGCCCATTGTGAACACGCGCTCCGCACCGTCGATTACTATTGTCTCGGCGTGGGTGAAGCGGTTCACGATTGCCTGGGCGCTGAGGGTGCCGACAGTTGCGCCGATTCCGTTGGTCATCAGCATGAAGAGACCCTGGGCGCTGTTCTGAACCTTGCCGGAGGTGCGCTGATTGACATAGAGCGAACCGGAGATGTTGAAGAAGTCGAAGGCGACTCCATAGACTATGCAGGAGAGGATGAGCATCCAGACGCCGCTGCCCGTGTCGCCGAGCCCGAACAGCCCGAAGCGCAGAACCCATGCGAACATGGCGATGAGCATCACGTTCTTGATGCCGAACTTCTTCATCGCGAACGGAATCAGAAGGATTCCGAGGGTCTCGGCAATCTGTGACACCGAATATATCGCGGTGGCGTTCTTCGCTCCCCATGAGTCGGTGAAGCCTTCAAGGCCCTGGAAATGGGAGATGAAAGGCGTCGCGTAGCCGTTTGTAATCTGGAGCGCTACGCCGAGCAGCATCGAGAAGATGAAGAAGAATGCCATCTGCTTGTCCTTGAACAGCTTGAATGCGCTGAGGCCGAGCGCGTCTGACAATGACTGCTTTCCTTCGGTCTCGACTTTCTTAATCTTAGGCAGAGTGAAGCAGTAGGCCACGAGGACCAGACCGATTGCGCCGGAGATGATGAACTGGTGGTAGGTGTTCTGGAATGAGACGCCGGCCCCTGTCTTGCAGAAGTTCATAATCCACATGCTTGCGATGAAGCCGACCGTTCCGAACACGCGGATTGGCGGGAAGTCCTTCACCGTGTCGTAGCCGTTCTGTTCGAGTATGCCGTATGCCGTGGAGTTGGAGAGGGCGATTGTAGGCATATAGAACGCGACGCTGAGCGTGTAGAGGGCGATGAACACAGGGAAACTGAATGTTTCGGAAATGAGGGCGGTGAGTTCCGAGCCCGTCGCTCCCGTGGCGATTGCCGCCGATTCCACTCCTGAGGCATAAAGTCCCGCTCCGAGCATCGCCGCTCCTGCGATGAACTGGCAGAGTGCCAGCGACTTGGCGGCCCCGAGCCATTTGTCGGCCACGATTCCCATGAGCGCCGGCATGAATATGGAGACGATTCCCTGCATCGCGTAGAACAGTCCGATTCTGCTTCCGAGTCCCACCTGCACGAGATAGTTGCCCATAGAGGTCAGGTATGCTCCCCAGATTGCCCATTGAAGGATGTTCATCACAATGAGCCTGATTTTGATGTTTTTAGCCATTTGTTGTCTGTTTTTTGTTGTCTGTTAATGTGTTATGAATTTTGTGCGTTAGTAATGCCCTTTCGGATGTACGCGCAACCGGGCAAAGGTACAAAAAGTTTTACTATCTTTGACGGCGATTTGTCCGACAATTTTCAGGTTTTGCGTGGATTCGGAGATTTTGTGATATGTTCGGGCATATAAAATATTATATATAATAAGGTATAACGGCACATGACATTCAGACTTACAGCGAAAGACCCCGGTTCATCGGCAAGGTGCGGCACGATTACGACCGACCACGGCACCATTGAGACGCCGATATTCATGCCCGTGGGGACGGTAGGCTCCGTCAAGGGCATCTATCACAGGGACCTGGTGGAGGACATAGGGGCCGAGATAATCCTCGGCAACACCTATCATCTCTACCTGCGCCCGGGTCTTGAGATTCTCCGCAAGGCCGGCGGTCTCCACAAGTTCGAGCACTGGGACAGGCCGATTCTTACCGACAGCGGCGGATTCCAGGTGTTTTCGCTCACGCAGATGCGCAAGCTCACTCCCGAAGGCTGCACTTTCCGCTCGCACATCGACGGGTCGAAGCATACTTTCACCCCGGAGAACAATGTTGATACACAGCGCATTATCGGCGCCGACATAATGATGGCGCTCGACGAGTGCTGCCCTGGAGACGCGCCTTATGAGTACGCGAAGAAGTCGCTGAAGTTGACCCAGAGCTGGCTGGAGCGCTATCTGAAGCACTTTGACGAGACGGAGCCGCTCTACGGATATTCGCAGACGGTCTTTCCGATAATCCAGGGCTGCGTCTATCCGGACCTGCGCCGGGCCGCCGTCGAGCACGCCGCGAAGTTTGACCGCGAGGGCTATGCCATCGGGGGGCTTGCGGTGGGGGAGCCTACCGAGAAGATGTACGAGATGCTTGAGCTCGTGTGCCCGATTCTTCCGCAGGACCGCCCGCGCTACCTGATGGGCGTGGGGACCCCGGCTAATCTGCTCGAAGGCATCGCGAGGGGCGTGGATATGTTCGACTGCGTGATGCCGACCCGAAACGGACGCAACGGGATGCTGTTCACATGGAACGGAATCATGAATATGCGCAACCTCAAGTGGGCCGACGACTTCTCCGAACTCGACCCGAGCGGAAGTTCGTTCGTCGATCACTACTACACGAAGGCATATCTCCGCCACCTCTTCATAGCCGGGGAGATTTTCGCGGCGCAGATTGCCTCCGAGCACAACCTCGCGTTCTATCTCGACCTCGTCCGCGAAGCGCGCAGACACATCGCGGCGGGTGATTTCACGACATGGAAGGATGTGACCGTCAAGAAGATAATGACGAGACTCTAATGATCCGGACATTGTCCGCAAAGCATATATCACAAGGCATAAACTCTCGACGATGGAATTTTCTCTCAAACCCAAGAAACTGGACGTATATATATTCAAGAAGTTCATCCTAACCTTCTTCGTCGCGCTGGTGCTCATCATCGGCATCGTCATCATATTCGACATAAGCGAATTTCATCCCCTATTTCATGAATATGTTCTCGCCCCTGTTCGTGTTCATCACGGTGATTTTCTTCACCTCGAAGATGGCTGCGAACTCGGAGATTGTGGCGATTCTCAGCTGCGGAATCAGCTTTCACAGGATGATGGTCCCGTATATGGCGGCGGCCACTCTCATCTGCGCACTGTCGCTCTGTCTCAACCTCTTCGTCATCCCGGACGCGAACAAGACGAGGGTGGAATTTGAGGGGAAATACATAAAATCCGGATATATCGCCAACACGAAAAATGTCCACTACCAGATTTCTCCGGGCGAGTTCGTCTTCGTCGAGTCCTTCAGCTCATGGAACAACACGGCCTACCGCTTCACCCTTGAGCGCTTTGACGGGAACCGCCTCGAATCCAAGCTCTCCGCGGAAACGGCGGTGTGGGACAGCACCTTCGGCGGCTGGAAGCTCAAGAATTATTTTATCCGGGACTACTACGAGGACATGACCGACCGCATCCGTAGCGGAAAGCAGCTCGACACGGTTATCGCCCTCAAGATTGATGACTTCTATGTGCGCAAGAAGACCGTCGAGACCCTGAACTACGGGGAACTTGACCGCTACATCGCGCGGCAGCAGATGAGGGGCGACGCTAACGTCAAGTATTCCCTCATCGAGAAGCACAAGCGCTTCACCCTGCCGTTCTCGGCCTTCATCCTCACGATTATGGGCGTGTCGCTCTCGTCCAAGAAACGGCGCGGCGGCATCGGCTGGAAC
>CAVBPI010000191.1:0-5387 GCA_963596955.1 bacterium
TCTCGGAGCCTTCGGAGAGCAGGGCATTGAACTTATCCACGAAATCGGGATAAAGATTGACGAAAGTCTGGTCGAACATCTTGTAAAATTCGAGTATGTCGTCATCAACCGGGGCAAGGCTCTCTATCTCGTCCGTCAGAGCCTTGGTCTTTCCCTGCCTGATGCACCTGAGAACCTTGTTGCGGTACTGCCGGGAAGCACTGATGTTGTCCGAGACCATCCCGAGGAACAGCGTGATGTACTCCTGCTTCACCTTGTCCGACTCCTGCATCCTCGCATTGAGGCTCACGAGACGGCTGTTCACCGCCACGAGCTCGTGATTCCGGCTGTCAATCTCAAGGTAGGACTCCTGAAGCTTCGCCCGCATCGAGTCCAGAATCTGCTGGCGTCTGTAAAGGAAAGCCAGAAGAAGGAGGAGAATCACGAACAGGGCCGAGATGCACAGGAGGAGAGCCAGCGTGAACCTGCTCTGACGGGCGTGCTTATGCTGGTAGGCATTCTCGATTACGGGGAAGAACATCAGAATCTGCCACGGACGCAGCTTGCCGTTGTAATGGAGGGCATCCACCATGCAGTGGTCGGCGACATAATGGAAAGCCCTGTCGATGTCACCCTTGTCGAACATCATCCTCGACAGATCGTTCAGCGAGGCATAGTCCTTCGTCGCGCACATTACGTCCGCGATTGCCGAGCGTATCAGCCACTCCTCAAGGGCGGCGACGTCGGTCTGTTCAAAACTGTGCGCATAGTAATACGCGGCCTCGGCATATTTGCGGGAGTTTTCCGGACTGCATCCGAGCATACCGCAGGCGCACTCCCTGACAGCCGCGACGTCCCCGGCCTCATCAGCCTCCTCCCGTTTAAGATTGTACCATTCCCAAGTCCCCTCTTCCGTCATCGGCAACAGAAGTTCGCGGAAGGCGTCGCGGCGGGAGAGCTTGTCCCCGTATGAGTCCGAGGTCGAGGTATATGCCATCGTCTCTCCCCAATATGTATGCTCCGCCTCGTAATAGTCCCGGAGCGCCCCGTCAGGAATCGCCCGTCCCCTGTAGCGGTGAAGGATGTCGTCCGCCTCGACCTGATAACCGGCCTTGACATACACGACCGCCATCCTGAAATCCGTCTCGGCCACCTTGTCCAAAGCCCCCAGACTCTCCGCAAGCCTTCTGTTCCTCCCGAGACATGCAACCGCAGAATCGAGGCTGAACTGCCTGTAGGAGTCCGCCAGCCTGAGGTTCAGGCCGTAAATCTGCTCCGGTTCCGTCTGTTCGGAAAGCACGTCCTTGAGAAGCCGCACCCCGTCCTGAAAATATCCCTCATAGACAGCCTTGTTTTCGAGTGTCTCGTCCAGTTTTTCGAGAAGTTCACCGTTCTCCCGCGACGAGCACGAGAAAAGAAGAAAGGGGAATACTAAAAAAAATATTATGCCGCGTCGGATGTTCATCTGCGATGTAGTGTTTTTGTGGATATATCCGTTTTCGGGGATATATTCCCGTGGTTCGGGGAACAAATATATGCAAAATCGGGGATATATCCATGATTACAGGAACATATCCCCGAAGAAAAGATGTCGCCTGCGGAAAACCGCCGCAGACGGGAAATAATCAGCCGACTACATCTTGCGGAAATCAATCGTCACATCGAACTTGCCTTCATCGAGAGCGGTGCAGTTCGTGACCGTCATGCGGTAGGTGGCGCCGAGTTCGAGAGGCTTATAAACCTTCTCGCCCGCATCATCCTTGTGATCCACAACCAGTTCCACATTGCCGTCCTGAGCGATGTACTTCTTCGCCTCGTCCGTGAGGGTGACAGTCCTCATCTCGTCGCCCCAGCCCGCCTGGCCGAAGAACTTGATGGAAATGTTGTCGTAGCGCCAGCAGTTGCCTACAACAGTCTTGTCGTCCTCCTTGCAGGCCACTCCGGTGAACTGATAAACCCCGTCCTCAATCTGCGCGAGCGTAGGCAGAAGCCCGGAGTCCCAGCCGAACTGCTGAGCCATCGCAGGGTAGCCGACACCCCAGCCCATGAAGGTAATCGCCTTCTCGTCAGCGTAGGTGGCAGCCTTTCCGTCGGACTTCACATGACGGACAATCACATACTTGTCCTCAACATTCAGCTCGAAAGAGTACCAGCCGCTTATGGCATTGAATTTCAGGCCTTCGGCAGTAAGTTCAAAATGATCCTTGTCAAACATCCATTCCTGAGGGTTGTCGATACCGCTGAAAGAGATGACGCTTCCCTTATCGACCTTGACGGCCATGACCTTATAGACGCTCGCGGATATCTTCAGAGCCTTCTCGCCGTTCACCGTGATGTCAAGCCCGGCCGACGCCACCTCGACCTCCTTGTAGGAAATCTTCGCGGCCTTAACGCCACCGGTGAGGTCAAGGACAATCCTGTAGCCCTTTCCTGCCTTGACGTCGACGGCCTCGATATCTCCGCCGTCCGTCATATTGAACGCAGGAGCAAGCTGAACGGATGCATAGTTCTCCTTCTTGAACTCGCCGCCCCAGCCTTTCTCGCTGTAGAACTTGAATCTGGCTCCGGAAACAGCAAGCTGTCCGGGAACAGCAAGCGTGAACTCATAGACCTTATCCGAAACCTGAGCCGCAGGATAGGCGCCTTCATCAGTGTTCCAGCTCGGCCCGATTGCCGGCTTTCCGAAACTCTGCCCGATGGCCCAGACAGCGCCCGAACCGTCATCGGCAAGAGTAAGCACATTGTTCTCATCCTTCATCGGCTCCACCTTGATGAACATGTTTTCCGTGTCATAAGCCATCCTGTACAGACCGTCAACGGCACGGAACGTCACTGCCTTGGTGTCCTTGTCAAGGTCGAAGAAATCCGGGTCGAGCGTCCATGTCTCCACATTCACGACCTTTCCGAACTCCATCTTCTGTCCCTTGCGGTACTGCGTGCACGAGACGACCGCGGCGTTTCCTGTCGGAGACACGGTCAGGTCCATAAGGTTAGCCTTCAGGGTATATTTTCCGGCGATGCTGGCTCCGAAAGGAATCAGCTCCGCGTTCTCGGCGGCAGTGAGGGCAGAACCGTCCCATCCGAGCGTGATGACCTCATCTCCATTGAATGCCGGAGTGACGAGGTTGGCATTGACGTATGCCGGGAAATCGGCGGTTACCTCATAGCTGTAGTCCGCGGTCTTTTTCATCTCATACTTCTTTCCGTCCTCATCGACCACAATGAGTTTGTCGAAGTTCGGCCTGCTGAGCGCGACGTCGAGCGTGGTCTCAGTGATGCCGAGACCGACATTTTGTGCCCGGAGCACAAGGTTTGCCGTCCCGTTCGGAATTTCCTTGAGCAGAGGAGCCTGAATCTTCAGTTCATACGCTCCCTCCTCCTTTGTCCTCAGGGTCTCGGAAGCGACCTCGGTCTCCCCGTAATAGAGAAAGGCCTTGACCGTCGAAAGCGCAAAATCCTTGTCGGTCAGACTGAGGTTCACAGTGATTTCCGCTCCCATATAAGTAGATTCGGTATAGGATGCGACCTCCATGTCCGGTCCCTTTTCCGCCTTCGTGAAGGTCGGGGTCTTCCCGCAGGAGAAAGCCGCGAGGGCAACGGCGCAGAAGACCGCCGTCATTTTTATGTTCAGTTTCATATCGTTATTCTTTAATTATTGTTTGTCTTTCCACAGCGCCGACACGAGACTCCCGGCCGGCACCTTGAGGTTCACCGTGTAGCTGTCAGCTCCGAACACGACCGTGCGCTCCTCGGATGACTTGTTGCACACAAGCGCGCCGACCGTGCCGTCCGGGTTCGCGAACATCTGCACCTCGGTTCCCGACGGGGCCTCATATCCGTTGAGTTTCATCATCCTCGCCCCGCTCTTGACAACGGCGCTCGCGTGAACGACATTGTACCAGTGGGAGTTGCGCGTTATCGTCCGGTAGTCGGCCGAGCTTATGGTCACGCCGCCGTAGCAGGTCTTGCAGGAGCCGTTGTGAGGGCTGTAGGGACCGTTCTTGTCGTCGAGCATGAGGTTCCACAGGGTCACTCCGCTGCCTCCACGCTTGAGCGTGCCGAGGAAAATCGACGAGAAGTCGTTCAGGAGGCAGGAGGCGAAATTATAATTCCACTCCCCTATCGAAGCCTCGGTGAAATAGATGTCCTTCTCGGGATTTGCCGCCCTGATGTTGTCCAGTTCCGATACGTCGCCGCCGTAGCTGTGCCATGCGGAGCCGGCAGCCCATTTGTACGCCTCGGCGTCGGCATAGATGTTAAGCGGATAGTTCCTCTGGTCGGACTTGTTGTCGTAGTTGTAGTTGTGGTCGAACAGGAGAATCTTCACGTCAGCGAGTCCGGCCTTTTCGAGCGCCGGGCCGAGCACCTTGATGAATTCCTTCTGGTCGCGCCAAGGCATATACATCGACATGGAGTTACCGTGGTTCAGAGGCTCGTTCTGCATCGTAATCGCATGAATCCTGAAGCCCTCATTCCTCATGACCTTAATCCATTCCACGAAATAGGATGCGTAGGCCGCATAGCACGAAGGCTTCAGACGGCCGCTCGTCCAATTCGGGAAATCCTTTTCCAGATAGGCTGAATCATAGTCCTCGTATCCGTAGGAACTTCCCTTCATCCACCGCGGGCAGGACCATGGGGAGCCGATTATCTTCACGTCCGGGTTGATGGAATATATCTCCTTCAGCACCGGGAAAAGATAGTCCCTGTCCTCCGGGGCGACCGCGAAGTTTTCCATTCCCTCGGAGTCGCACCACGTGTATTCGTCCTTCAGGCAGAAGTCGGACGCCCCGATGCTCACCCTGATGAGGCTCGAACCGGCACCCTCAGTCGGGGAGAAAAGTTCGGTGAGGAAGGCCGTGCGGTCCTCCGCGCTCATATTCAGGAGGTTATAGGCAGATGCAGTCGTGACCGCGAGCCCGAAGCCCTCGACCGTCTTTGCCGAGGCATCCTTCTCGAACCTCACCTGATTAGGGCTCATGCTGCCCGCCTTGGCGAAGCTGAGGCCGCCTTTGCGGAAAAGCTGCCTGCCGTCGGCCGTCGTGGTGTAGGTGACGATGTCGGAAGCAGGCTCCTGCGGCTTGGCCGGCTGCTCAGTCCCGCCCCCTGTGCCACCACCGCCGTCCTCATTCTCGGACGGGGTGCAGCAGCAGGCAAGCGGAAGGGCGCAGGCGAAGCCCAACAGCAATATTCTGAAATTAAGCTTCATAATCAATAACCTTTATTAGGTTCAAGACTCGGGTTGTTGTCCAGAGCCGTCTGAGGGATAGGCATGAGAACCGTCTCAGGAGTAAGCGGAAGCCTCGGCTGCCAGTAGCTGTCCTTCTGAGGCATGGCGTCGTGAACCGCCTTCGCCCTGTCGAAGCCGTGGCGGAGCAGGTCATAGAAGCGGAAGCCCTCGAAGGCAA
>CAVBPI010000192.1:0-4820 GCA_963596955.1 bacterium
ATCCATGCGTAGAAAAGGTACATGACGGAGTAGTGGGTGATGTAGAGAGGGTAGGAGAGGTCTCCTATGGCGCGGCAGAGGTTTTCTGTGCTTCCGCCGACCTTGTCGCTTGCGGCGAGCCAGAGGAGGGCAGGGAAGAGCAGGACTATACAGGCGGTCTCGAAGATGCCGTTGAGACACACTGCGGCGGTGTCCTGACCTGACTTGGCGAGACATTCCGAACCTATGTACGGAATGGCAAAGACTGCAATCAGTGCGGCGGAGCAAATCCAGAATGCCCCCTTGATTTTAACCGGTCTGAACACTCTGGAAATCAGCATTCCCATCGTGAATGGGAAGAGCATCCGCAGCAGTCCTCCGAGGAAATTCAGCCCGTCGAGCGTCCAGCCCACGCCTATGCTTCCGTAGCCGGAGAAATCCGCTATGACGAAGAGTCCGAGGCCGGCTCCGAGAATGACGGTGAGAACGGCGAGAGCCTTGGTCGGGAGGCGGCGTATGAACAGCGCATAGAGGATATTGCCTATGTATTCGAAGAAGAGCGACCATGCCGGGCCGTTGAGCGGAAACATCTCCCCGTTGCCGCGGACTTCGTAGGGACAGCCGGGAACCGCCGGAATCATGAACATGGCAAGAAGCAGCGCGAGCATCACGGCCGAAGTCGCGACATGAGTCCCGTCCCACTGCGCGCTGCCCTGGAGGAAGAATGCCACGGCTCCGATGACTGCGCCCATAATCACCATCGGGTGAAGCCTGATGAGGCGGCGCTTGAAGAAGTCGCCCGTCGTGAAGCCTTTGCCCCACCTGTCGTCGTAGGCATATCCGAGCACGAATCCCGAAAGGATGAAGAAGAAGTCAACCGCGAGGTAGCCGTGGTTGAGGAACGTGATCACCGCGTCTCCTGCAGCAAAGGCGTACCCCTCGCAGATGTGGTACCAGACTACCATCAGTGCGGCCACGCCCCTCAGTCCGTCAAGGATTTCATAATGCGGTTTGGTGTCGGCGAATCCTGCCGTCGGAGCGCTTGCTGCCATTGTCGTGATGTTTTGAATGAATGAAACGCGAAGATACGCATAAAATGTCCAATATATCTGAAAAATTGTCAGATTGGTAACATTTTTCATCAAATGGCACGGGTTATGTCACATTTTCATTCGTTCGGCATCTAATAAATCCGAAAAAGATTGAACCTCCTTAAATTTGGAGATTTCAAAATATGCGTGAATATATGACAAAGTCGCTGAAATACATCGTCGCATTGTTCGGTCTTATGACCGGCGCTGCGTGTTTCCGTGTCTCCGCACAGCCGTCGGGGCTGCGGAAGGGCGATTTTATGCATATATATACCCTTGAAACAGAGCTTGTTGCTCCTGCCGGGGTTTCAATGCTTGACAATCGGATGACCGGCGGATGCGCCTACATCGACTGGCTGCGCCGGCCTAAGAAAGCCGGCTTCATCGACGAACTTCTCGGCCCGATAGGACAGGTCAAGAACGGCCCCTACGCCGAGTGGACCACAAAAATCGCATATCTTTCAGTCACGGGAAGCATGAAGTTCCAGTCCTCGCCCCTGCTGAGCGACACATGGAAGCTCTACCGCTCGACATACGACCGCTACGATTTCATACTCGGTCAGGAAGCCAGCAGGACCGTGACTTTCAGGCTCTCCGGCTCCTATTCCATGACGGGGATAAAAGTCTTTGACACTCCGAAGATTGCGCACTGCTACAATATCGGCATCAGGCCTGAGCTTGTCCTGAACCGGATTGACTGGAGCGGGAACGGCAATTCTTCTCTGACGCTTTCCGCGCTTGCCGGCCCGGAACTCGGCGTGCTTTTCAGCATTGACAACTGGATTCTTCAGACACGCTTCTACGCCGGAGTCTCCGCCGCCGCCCGCATCGACTACAGCATCTCCGACCGTTTCTGCCTCTATTTCGAGCCGCGCCTCTCCTACGTGCCCTACACCCTCCGCCAGTTTTCCGGCAACCGCAGTGTCTTGGCTCAGCCCGCAGGTGGCGTCACAACTTCCGCCAGCCAAGGCGTTTCCGCCTCCGACGGCACCACGTTCCCTTCCGCCGGCAACCTCTTCGGCTCTCTTGCCCGCCTGAACCTCGGTCTCCGCATTTCATTCTGACCTGCTACTCCGCGACGGTGAGCGTGACGCTTACGGCGCTGTTGAGGCGGAGGGTGTAGGTGTTGCCGTCACGGGTCATATATTTTGTGTCTATAGGCATATAGGACTCGATGCCTTCGCTGTTTTCCAGAATGAGATAGGCACGGAGCATGGATTCGAGGTCGGGGAACTCAAGGCTTCCGGTGCTGCTTTTGGCCGACAGAATCGCGCCCGCCGCGGCGAACATCTGTCCCCAGTGGTTGCGGCCGGCGTTTATGAATCCGACGCCTATGTAGGCGAACTGCGGGTTCAGTATGTTCGCGCGGTGGCCGGTGCTGTTCATCCAGGCGTCCATGACGGCTTCGGGAGTCTGCTGGCACATGGCTATGTTCTCGCCTAATTTTCTGTTTTTGCGGAATGCGTTGTCGAGGACGGAGAAGCATGATTGCCCGTTTGGTCTTGTGTGGCTGTAGAACTGCGTAAGTTCCTCGGCGCGGATGTCCATCGCTTTCTGGAGACTCGCTGTCATGGAAAGCGGGTAGGCATTGTTCCTGTAGCGCTCGATGTTAACTATGCGAAGCACATCCCATTCGGCAGGATTGACGGAAATCCTGTCTGAAGGCAGAGAGCGGCTTATGGACGGAATCACGTTGCAGCAGCGGAGCTCCCGTTCCTTGCCTCCGAGGCTGAGTTTCAGCCAAGCTACCATCTTCCCGTCCTTGCCGAACATCTCCGCGTCCGTTTTTGTGAAGGAGGTGCATGTAATTTTTGAACCGTTCTTTGCGCTTTCGCGTGCCACTTTCAGAACATCCTCCTCGGTCGTGGAGTTCAGAACCTGCATCGCATCCACGGCGCGGGACGCGAGAATGATGTCCATGTCCAGCTTGGCGTCGGTCTTGTCGCCTGCAATGGGAAGTATCTTGAGTATGCCCTTTATGTTGTCCTTCGCGTCTTCGTTGCTGAGCAGCAGGTCTCCCTTGATTTCACCATGGTCTCTGGCAGTCGGAGCCTTATAGACGGCATCGTCGTTCCACTTTACCTGCGTGCCGCCTGTGGCTGCAGAGCTCACGGCGCGCAGCAGTTCTTCCTTTGTTGTCTTTGCGGTGCAGATGAAATTCTTCAGGATGTCCTGCATCGCGGCCTTGTCTTCGTACAGTTCGCGTCCGCCGGGGACATCCTGCAATGCGGGAATACGGGAAATGAAGCGGTAACCATCCACAGTCACTCCTTTCACGGTCACTCCGACGCCCATCTTGACGCTGCCTGCCTTCGTGTAGCTTGCCCTCATCTTTCCGAACTGGCTCGCCCCGTATGACGGCCAGACAGAGGGCCCTGCCGGGAGACTGCTCTTCAGATAGTCGATTATATCTTCCTTTTCCGTGGCGTTTGACGCAGGAAATTCATCCGACAGTTCTTTCAGTTGCTTCTTGAGCCTGTATTCCGGCGTGTCAGGTTCTCCTCCGACCATCTTCCACGTGAATTCCACGACTATTTCCTTGTTGCTGCCCCTTACCACACGGGCGGGCTCGCCGTTGACCGTCGCGGCGATTTTGCTGATGCCGGCGAACTTCTTTTCAAGTCCCTCCCTGATTGCCACGTTCACCACAATCGTGTAGTCATTGCCCTGAACCACCGTGAGCTCATCTGAAAAATATCCTTTCCAAACCGTCTTGGCCACCTTCGTGCTGGCGTTCGGAGGCAGCGTAGGCTTGTAATCCGGCTTTGCTCCGACCTGCGGAGGCGTTACTCCGAGCCTTACGATGCTGACGATATTGCCAGCCGAGGCAGTCAGAGAGAAAACGGCAATTGCGCTCAGGACACCGAGCAATCTATGAAAAAACTTGTTCATATTCATTGACGTATATCATATATATAACTTTCGCCATGTCGATGACAGCCTTGCGGAAATGTCAAAGACACGGCGAAATTACAAATAAAAACTGAAATGCAGGCCTATTCCGACGGCCTATTCCTGCGGCCTCATTTCGCGGACGGTGTAGCCGAGACTTTGGAGGCGCGGAATCTGACGTGACTTGAGATTGTAGGAGAAGCGCGCCCATGACTTGTTTTCCGGACGGCTCCACTGGACTTCGGCGAGGGCGAGCATACGGGGGAGGAGCATGTATTCGAGATGCTCGTTGCGGGCGATGAATTCCGTCCAGAGATTGCCCTGCACGCCGAGAATGTGGTGGCTGCTCTCGGCGGGGATGCCTTCAAGGGGCTCGTAGGAGTAGCATTTCTCAATCGGGAGATAATGTCCTATGCCGGTCGGCTCGCGCATGGGGTCGGGACCGGGACAGTAGTCAAGGTAGCAGTGCGTCAGCGGGGTCATGATTGCGTCGAATCCGCAGCAGGCAGCCTTGAGTCCTCCTTCCGTTCCGCGCCATGACATGATTGTGGCGCCCGGTTCGAGCGAGCCTTCGAGAATCTCGTCCCAGCCTATGACCTTCCTGCCCTTGTCCGCGAGCATCTTCTGGACCCTTGCGGTCACATAGTTCTGAAGGTAGTGCTCCGCGGTCCATTCCCCGGTGTCCTTGAGTCCGAGCTCGGCGATGCGCCTCTGGCAGTCCGGGCATTCCTTCCACCGTGCCTTCGGGCATTCGTCGCCTCCGATGTGGATGTATTCGCCGGGGAATATGTCGCAGAGTTCGCTGAAAACGCCGTCGAGAAAATCGAAGGACGACTCCTTGCCCGCGCAGAGTATGTC
>CAVBPI010000192.1:4886-5300 GCA_963596955.1 bacterium
GACACGAGGTGCGCCGGAAGGTCAATCTCCGGAACAATCTCTATCCCTCGCTCCGCCGCGTATGAGACGACCTCGCGCAGTTGCTCCTGCGTGTAGAACCCTCCGTAGCGGATGCCGTCGTTGTGGTTCACGTCCCAATCGACCTGACTGCCGTCGCGCCATGCTCCGACACTCGTCAGGAGCGGATATTTCTTTAGCTCCACCCTCCATCCGTGGTCGTCCGTCAGGTGCCAGTGGAAGCGGTTGAGCTTGTACATGGCCATCACATCGAGAATCTTCTTCACCTCGTCAATCCTGAAGAAGTGCCTTGAGCAGTCGAGTTCAAGTCCGCGGTAGGCAAAGCGGGGGAAGTCCCTTATCGACACGCAGGGAACATCCGCGCCGTTTCCGCAAGAAAGCATCTGCTTCAAAGTC
>CAVBPI010000193.1:0-5286 GCA_963596955.1 bacterium
GGACGGGCTGAACACATTGAATCCGTTGATTCCGCCGAAGGCCATGCGGCCGTCGCTCAGCCGCGCGGCGTCATACATCTTGAACGCATTGCTCTGAAGCCCGTCCTTACGCGAAAAGCAGGAAATCTTGCCCGTCCGCGGCGAAAACCTCACAATTCCGAAGCCGCCTATCCAGAAGTTCCCCTCGTCGTCCTCCAGCATGGACTCGAACTCGTTGTTCGGGAACTCGGGGTGGGTAGCCTTGTTGAAGACCGTGAAACTCACGTCCTCCTCCATCCGGCACAGCCCCAGCCCCAGCACGGACACCCAGAGCGCTCCGCGGCCGTCCCTGTGGATGAACGAGATGAACTCGCCCGCGCCGTCGTCCGGGCGGATGCGCAGGCGCTCGACCCCGCCGATGCCTCCGTCGCCGTCAAGGCTGAGCCTGTTCAGTCCCGAACGGGTGCCGACCCAGACCGTGCTGTCCTCAACGAGTATGTCGGTGATGCAGTCGTCGGCAAGGGAGTTCGGGTCGGACGGCTCGCGGCGAAGGCAGGTCCACGACGTGGTCGCAGGCGCGCGGAGACCGTCCGGGGCGGAACGGTAGAGCCCGTCGCCGGTGACAACCCACACGCATCCGAAAGGGTCGGAGGCGAACTTATACACGCTCGCCTCCGACGGCAGGTTTTCAGGCACGGCAAGCGGGAAAGTGCCTCCGGAAGCCGCCCGTTCAAGGTTCTCCGCGTCAATCACCGCCGCGCCCCTGTCCCAGGAGCCGACCCAGACATCCCCCTCCGGGCTCTGCCAAAACGCGGAGACCGTCTTTCCGGCAAAGCGGGAGAGTGACTGCGGGTTCACCTGACGGATTCTGCCGCCCTGCATCACCGCCACGCGCCCCTCCCTTGAGGAGAGCCACAGCCTGTCCCCGGAGTCCGCCATCATGGCCACGACCTGCTCCCCCTCGGCGTCCGGAGTCACCGTGAACAGCCTGAACTTTCTGCTGTTGGCGTTGCTCCTGTAGCAGCCGCCCCCGACGGTGCCCTCCCAGAGCACGTCCGAGCGGTCCATGAGCAGGCAGGAGATTTCCGGAGTACGCCGCGAATCGCCAAGGAACTGCCCCGTCTGCCGCAGGGAGGCGTCATAGCGGAGCAGCCCGTCGCGCACGGTGCCGACATAGACGTTACCCTCCCTGCCCATGCAGGCGTACTTGGCCGCGCATCCGTTCAGCCGGGAGAGCGAGCGGCTCCCCATGTCAAACAGCCAGCAGCCCTCGTAGGAGGTTATCAGCAGCCGCTCGCCGACCTTCAGAATCGAAGTCGCGAATATGTCCTTCACGCGGGTTCTCGCCCCGCTTGTCCGGCAGAAGATTTCCAGCGCGGACGGCGTCCCGACAAGAAGTTCGTCCTCCCCGAGCGGGAAGCAGGTCGAGACCGCACAGCCGAACGAGCGCGAGGACAGGTCATATATGCCGTCGTGGCAGGAAAGTGTGGAGATGCCGTCGTCGGTGCAGATGATGACCGAATGCCCGTCAAAGGAAGGAAATATGCCGTTCACATAGTTAGAAGGCACTTTCACCGTCTTGACGAAGCGGTCGTTCAGCGTGTCGAACATGGTCAGTCCGCCGGTTTCCGTCCCTATGTAGAGCAGCCCGTTGGACGAGAGAAAGAGCGAGCGGATGCGCGAGCTTTCCAGAATCGAATTCGAGATGTCATAGACCGTCATCTCCGTTCCGTCGTAGCGGCACAGTCCGGAATATGTCCCGATCCATATATACCCGTCGCCGTCCTGCACAATCGAAGACACGTCAGTATGCGGAAGTCCCTCATCCACCGAAAGCTGTTCCATATACGAGCGCTCCTGCGCCCCGGCCGTCGCCGCGGTCCCCATCAACAGGACAGCCAATGCGACGAAATATTTCCATAAATCTTTCCAGCCCATATGTAAATTTATCTGATACAAAATTAAATCTTTCCAATCACATACCCAATTTTTGAAACCTTCAAAAAAGTAGTTTATTCTTTTCATGTTTCTTTACGGAGAATACAAACATTTTGAGATTTAGGTAGGAATTCCGCAAAAACAATTGTGAGATTTGGTAATAAACAGCTATATTTGCCCGCGATTACCTCAAAAATTGTGAGATTATGGCAGAAATACGGGTTTTCAAGAGGAAAATATACGAGAAAATGCTCAAGTGGAAGGATGAAAAGAACGGCACTACGGCATTATTGATCAAGGGAGCACGACGAGTGGGGAAATCCACGATAGCGGAAGAGTTCGCAAGGCGTGAATATTCCTCATACATCAAGATTGATTTCGGCGAAATTCCCGAAGGACTGGATGATGCGATTGACAACATCTCCAACAGGGATTACTTCTTCATGCAGCTTCAGTTCATCTACAACGTCAAATTGGAGACAAGGAAATCCGTCATCATTTTTGACGAGATACAGAAAGCGCCCAAAGTGAGGGAAGCCATAAAGTATCTGGTAAAGGATCACAGATATGACTACATCGAGACAGGTTCCCTCCTTTCCATAAAGAAGAACACCGCAGGAATTGTAATTCCGAGTGAAGAAACCCGCATCGAGATGTTCCCTATGGATTATGAAGAATTCAGATGGGCAATGGGCGACAACGCCACAATTCCGCTGATGAAGGAATTGTTTGACTCTAAAAAAGGAATCGGCGACGCCGTGAGCCGGAAACTGCTGCAGGACTTCCGTCTGTATATGCTGGTCGGTGGAATGCCTCAAGCGGTAAACGCCTTTCTGGAGACCAAGAACCTGAGCGCTGTCGATTCGATAAAGAGAGAAATCATCGAACTGTATGCCGACGATTTCAGAAAGATAGACCCGACGGGCAAGGCCACCAGACTCTTTATGGCCGCGCCTTCACAACTGACCGGAAATGCCGCCCGCTATCAAGTCGCGTCGGTCTTGGGACGACGGCAGAACAGCACGGAAATGGAAGAAATCATTCAAGATATGGAAGACAGTATGGCTGTAAACTTCTCATACCACGCGAATGACCCTTCCGTCGGACTTGCACTGCACGCCAACATATCCCAATACAAGATGTTTGTCGGGGACACGGGACTGTTCATCACACTTGCATTCTGGGATAATGAAGTGACGGACAACATCATATATCAGAAACTTCTCAGCAATAAATTGTCTGCCGATTTGGGGTATGTTTATGAGAATGTCGTGGCACAGATGCTGAGAGCGTCAGGCAACAGGCTGTTCTACCACACTTGGCCGACCGGAAGCGGCAAGCACAATTATGAAATCGACTTTCTGCTTTCAAGAGGCAACAAGATATGTCCTGTTGAAGTAAAATCTTCCGGCTACAAGTCGCACGCGTCTCTTGATGAGTTTTGCGAAAAATACTCCGACAGGATAAGTTCAAAGTATCTGGTATATACGAAAGACCTGAAAAAGGATGGCGATGTCCTGCTCGTCCCTGTATATATGACGCAATTTTTATAATTTTTCGGAAACATGAATACGATTGAAAAGGCGATATACAACAGGACGGAACTCCTTGTGGGAAACGACGTTATGGATATGTTCGCAAAGACGAGAGTCATCATCTTCGGTGTCGGCGGCGTCGGGAGCTGGTGCGCGGAGGGGCTTGTGAGGAGCGGAATCACGCATCTGACCCTCGTGGATTCGGACCGCATCTGCATCACGAACGTTAACCGGCAGCTGATGGCGACCGTGCGGACCGTGGGGCAGGTGAAGGTGGAGGCTCTGAGGGACAGGCTGCTGGAAATCAACCCTAAGGCCGAGATTACCGCCGTTCAGCAGATTTACAGTGCGGAGACTGCCGGACAGTTCGCCCTTGACGATTACGACTATGTGGTGGATGCGGTGGATTCGCTCAAGGACAAGGTCCAGCTGATTCTCAACGCCACGGCAAGCCGCGCGAAGTTCTTCTGCTCGCTCGGGGCCGCGCTGAAGGTGGATCCGACAAAGGTGCAGGTGGCGGAGTTCTGGAAGGTGCGCGGATGCCCTCTCGGAGCCGCCCTCCGCAAGAAAATGAAGCGTGCGGGCACCTACCCGGCCAAGAAGTTCCTCTGCGTCTATGACGACGAGGTTCTGCCGAACAGGGGGCATTGCAGGAGCTGCGGCACCGAGAAATGCCTCTGCCCCAAGTCTCAGGACGGTCCCGGCGACCCGGCGCTTCTGAACCACGAATGGTGCAGTTCCAAGGCGCAGATTAACGGGACGACCGCTCATGTCACGGCAATCTTCGGCATGACGCTCAGCGGACTGATAATCAAGGACATATACAGTTTTTGAGAAATGAAGAACAGGAATGAACTGATAGGGCACTTGGCGTGCTTCACGGCATATACGATTTTCGGGATAAATGTAGTAACCTGCAAGGATCTGACGGGAAGCCACCTGCTCTCCCCCGTCGGTCTGTTCAGCGTGAGGGCGCTCGGAGCGGGAGTTCTCTTCTGGCTCGCGTCGCTGTTCTTCCCTCATGAAAGAGTGGAGAAGCGGGACTACCCGAAGATTTTTCTCGCGGCCTGCCTCGGCTTTCTCGGCCCGCAGCTGACCTTCCTCACGGCCCTGCCGCAGATTACCCCGATGACCTGCTCCATCCTGAGCGCCCTCACCCCGATTTACACGATGTTCATCGCAGCCGTGGCCGTCAAGGAGCCCATCACCCCGCAGAAAGCCGGAGGAGTGCTCCTGAGCTTCCTCGGCATAGTCTTTCTGATTATGAACAGCACAGGCAGCGCCTCGGGAGCCACAAGCAATTCGATGACGGGCATAGTACTGATGATTTTCAACGGCATCTTCTTCGCCCTCTATCTCGGCATCTTCCGCCCCCTCATTCAGAAATATTCGGCCGTGACCTTCATGAAGTGGATTTTCCTCTTCACCTCGCTCACGACCCTCCCCTTCTCGGCCCGCGAACTGGTTACCCTCGACTGGACCCTGTTCAGCGGCCGCCTCGGAGCCGACCTCGCCGTCCTTGTCCTCGGCGCGACCTTCATCTCCTACTTCCTCCTCCCGATAGGCCAGAAGAACATCCGCCCGACCCTCGTCAGCATGTACAACTACTGCCAGCCCATCATCGCCACCGCCATCAGCATCTGCATCGGCATGGACACAATGACCTGGCAGAAAGCCCTCGCCGCCCTCGCCTGCATGGCCGGCGTAGTAATCGTCAGCTTCAGCAAGAAAAAATCCGACAACATCCCCAAAACTTCGCGAAAATAACTTCGACTAAAATTTCGAGAAATAAAATTCAGGCAAACGCCTAATACTCAACTACTTACCCACTGAC
>CAVBPI010000194.1:0-5272 GCA_963596955.1 bacterium
AAAGAACGCTTCTTCAATTTATTGTTGTAAATTGCACTTGCTTTTTGACTCTACCTTTGTCGCGAACCGTCGTGCCAACTTGACTGAGTGCCGTAAATTCATTATATTTGCAGGTTTGAAAACGAATCATCCGGATTATGGGAATTTTTGACAAAGGGGTGAAGAACACCAACAGAAGTTTCTTCGACAGGCTGTCGCGGGCTATTGTCGGGAAGTCGCGTGTCGATGACGGCATACTCGACGCCATGGAGGAGGCTCTGGTGGAGACCGACATGGGCGTTGACACGACTCTCAAGATTATCGACAGCCTTGAGGAACGGGTCAGCCGTGACAAGTATGTCTCCCTTGAGGAACTGACACAGATGCTCCGGGAAGAGATTTCCTCGCTTCTCGATGTCGATGGCGCTCCGGTCTCGGACGGGCGGCCGGATGTCGAGCGGATGATAGACACGACCAAGAAGCCGTATGTCATTCTCGTAGTGGGCGTGAACGGCGTGGGCAAGACCACCACAATCGGGAAGATTGCCGCTAAGCTCGCCGCTGCAGGAAAGAAGGTCGTGCTCGGAGCCGCGGACACATTCCGGGCCGCTGCCGTCGATCAGCTCGTGATATGGTCCCAAAGGGCCGGCGTGGATATAGTCCGTCAGGAGATGGGCTCCGACCCGGCTTCGGTCGCGTATGATTCAGTGAAGTCGGCGGTCGCCAAGGGTGCCGACGCGGTCATAATCGACACGGCGGGCCGGCTTCACAACAGGATTGACCTGATGAACGAACTGACGAAAATCCGCAACGTGATTGCCAAGGTCGTTCCGGACGCGCCGCATGAGGTTCTTCTCGTGCTTGACGCATCGACGGGGCAGAACGCCTTCCAGCAGGCCAGGGAGTTTTCCCGCGCCACGAAGGTCACGTCTCTGGCTCTCACCAAGCTGGACGGCTCCGCTAAGGGCGGGGTGGTCGTCGGAATAGTCGATCAGCTTAAGGTTCCTCTGAAATACATCGGAATAGGCGAGGGGGTTGATGACCTCAAGCTGTTTGACAGGAAGGAATTTGCGGATTCGCTGTTTGACATCTCGTCAATCAGGTGATTCATGGTCGGCCGTTGAAAAAATGAGAGACGGAAGACGGCGACGGAAAATGTTGAAAATAGAAAAATTGACTGAATATGACTGTTTCGTACAATTGGCTTAAGGATTACATCAAGTGTGGTCTTTCACCGGAAGAGGTTGCCGCGGCGCTTACTTCCATTGGACTTGAAGTTGATTCCGTTGAGACCGTGGAGGAAATCCCCGGCGGGCTTGCGGGAGTTGTCGTGGCGGAAGTCGTCGAGTGCGTCGAGCATCCGGATTCCGACCATCTTCACATAACAAAGGTGAATGCCGGCGGTCCGGAACTGCTTCAGGTGGTCTGCGGTGCGCCGAACGTGGCCGCCGGGGAGAAGGTTCTCCTTGCCACAATCGGAACCGTTCTCGGGGAGGACTTCAAGATAAAGAAGTCGAAGATTCGCGGAGTGGAGTCATTCGGAATGCTCTGCGCCGAGGACGAGCTTGGAATTGGCGAGTCGCATGACGGAATCATGATTCTTGACCCTGCCGCCGTTCCCGGAACACCCGCCAAGGACTACCTCCATCTCGCGGCGGACACAATCATAGAAATCGGCCTCACGGCCAACCGCGTCGATGCCGCGTCACACATCGGCGTTGCCCGTGACCTCTACGCATATCTGAAGCACAACAACATCCCGTGCGAGCTCTGCATTCCGGACGTGTCCGCCTTCGCCGAGCCGGCCTCCGATGGAAGTTCCATTCCTGTCGAGGTCATCGCCAAGACCGACGCCCCGAGATATTTCGGCGCTACGCTGCGCGGAGCCAAGGTGGGCCCGTCGCCGGAGTGGCTTCAGAAGAAGCTCCTCTCCGTCGGACTCCGCCCTATTGACAATGTCGTGGATGTCAGCAACTTCGTGCTCATGGAACTCGGACAGCCGCTCCACACTTTTGACGCGGAGAAGATTTCCGGAGGCAGGGTCATCGTCCGCGACGCCCATGAGGGCGAGAAGCTTGTCACGCTTGACGGCGTGGAGCGCGAGCTTAACCCGGCGGATCTCGTGATTGCCGACGACAAGGGCGCAATGTGCCTCGCCGGCGTGTTCGGAGGCGCGGATTCCGGGATTTCGGAGAACACGAAGGACATATTCCTCGAAATCGCATATTTCAACCCGGTTACAATCAGAAAGACATCGAAGAGGCACGGTCTCAAGACAGACGCTTCTTTCCGCTACGAAAGAGGATGCGACCCTCTCGCGCTTGAATATGCGGCCAAGAGGGCGATACTCCTGCTCATGGAGCTCACCGGGGCGCGCCTTGACGGAAAGATACGGCGTGTGGAGTCGGCTCAGTTTGCCCGCAGGCAGGTGGAGCTGGACTACAACCGCATCGAGAACTTCATCGGCAAGAAGATAGGCCACTGCACGATTGAGGAAATCCTGACGAATCTGGGCTACGAGTTCGTCGAGAAGAGGACCGACGGCGCTGTCGTGGGCGTTCCGACATATATGATTGACGTCTATCGTGAATGCGACGTCGTCGAGGAGATACTCCGTATCTATGGATATAACAACATCGAGCTTCCGAAGGCCATGAGGATGTCGGTGAATCCGAGCGAGAAGCCTGAGCCTGAGATTGTCCGCAACACCATCTCCGACTGGCTCGCCGCAAACGGTTTTGTCGAGACGATGAACAACTCCCTGACGAAGGGCGAATATTACTCGAAGCTCACGACATTCCCGGAGGAACGCTGCGTGCGCGTGCTCAATCCGCTCAGTTCCGACCTTAACGTGATGCGTCAGACGTTGATACTCAACGGACTGGAGGTGATTGCATATAACATTAACCGTCAGGCGACAAGTCTCCGTATATTTGAGTACGGCTCCGTATATTCTCTGAAGAACGTGACTTCCGAGCCGAAGCTCGACGACATCGACGAGCACCAGTGCTATGCCATGTTCATTTCCGGAGCGTCGGAGAAGTCATGGCGCACCGACGCCGGCAAGGGCAGCTTCTTCCAGCTGAAGGGATATGTGGAGACACTTCTGAAGCGTTTCGGGGCAGATCTCTACCAGATGGAGACGGCCGAGGCACCTGCCGATATCTTCTCCGACGGACAGACCTACCTGCTTCCGGGCAGCCACCGTCAGCTTGCCATTCTCGGTGTCGTGGCGCAGCCGCTTCTGAGGAGGTTCGGCATCAGGCAGCCGGTGTTCGCCGCCGAAATCAACTGGCAGGTTCTCTTTGAACTCGTGAAGAGGGACAAGATCAGCTATAAGGAACTTCCTAAGTATCCGGAGGTTCGCCGTGACCTCGCGCTTCTGCTCGACGAGAACGTCAGCTTCGCCGACCTTCGCCGGACAGCGTACAGGGCAGGCAAGAAGATGCTGAAGAATGTTTCCCTGTTCGACGTCTATAAGGGTGACAAGATTCCTCAGGGCAAGAAGCAGTATGCGCTGAGCTTCGTGCTTCAGGACCTTGACAGGACCCTCACGGACGCGGATGTCGAGAGGATTATGCAGAAGCTCCTCTCTTCGTTCCAGAATGAGAACGGCGCAACGCTGAGGTAGGGGATGAGGCGCGTTACGGCACATATCGTCATCACGCTGGCTTTCGTGCTCTCGCTCGTTTCCTGCGGGAAGAAGACATGTGTCATACCTAAGGAGAAGATGGCGGAGATATATGCCGAGATGTACGTGATGGACCAGTGGCTCGACGACAACCGCTCGCTCAGGCGCGAGGCCGACACATCGCTGGTCTATGCGCCGGTTCTGGAGAAATACGGCTACACCTACGATGACTATCTGAACAGCGTCAGCGCCTATATGAAGGACCCGACGCGCTATTCGAGGATTCTCCGCAGGACTTCTGAAATTCTGAACGGCAGGCTCTCGGAGCTCAAGGCCGAGAAGAAGACCCGTGAGGAGGCTCTGAAAGAGAGTCGCAGGCTGGATTCGCTCAGGAATCTCGTCCACCTGAACGTCGATTCGCTGATGAAGGTCATGTCGAGGACGAACCCGTCTGACAGCGTGACGGTGGCGTGGGATTCGCTCGGATTCGTTGATTTCCGTTTCGTTCAGACAAACGACACGACATACGACGGCCCGGCCATGGTGCTCAGAATTGATTCCGCCGCTATTGCCGCATCGGACAGTCTTGTGGTTGTCGCTGACAGCCTTTCAGTTGTGACTGATAGTCTCCGCCCGGAGACTTCCGAGCCGGTGAAAGTGGAACTGGCGCCGGAACTGAAACTTCATGACGGGCAGCCCGCAGCTGGAAATGCCCGGATGAGGAGACTTCTTCCTGCCCGTGACACGGTGATAAAATTACAGTGATAAAATTAAAGTGATGCTGCATTTCGACAATATAGTATATGGCCCGATACACAGCCGCCGGCTCGGGACTTCCCTCGGGGTGAACCTGCTTCCTCCGGAGGGCAAACTGTGCAATTTCGACTGCATCTACTGTGAATGCGGATGGAACCGGGACAATTTCTCCCGCGGGGAGTTTCCTGACGCGGATGATTTCGGAACGGCAATGCGTGCGGCGTTTTCGCATATTTCCGAAAAGGGGATATCCCTTGACTCGATTACATTTTCCGGAAACGGAGAGCCTACTCTAAATCCGCATTTCCCTGAGATTGTGGATGTTGCGCTCTCACTTAGGGACGAGCTCGCCCCTTCGGCGAAGGTTACCGTGCTTTCGAACGCCACGACCTGCGGAAAGGAGGAGATATTCGCGGCTCTGCGCAGGGTCGATAACCCTGTGATGAAGGTTGACGCCGCGACTTCGGCCCTTGCAGACAGGATAAACAAGCCGGCGGGAAACTATGACCTGAACAAGGTCGTGGAAAGTCTCGGGGCATTTGAGGGCGATTTCATACTCCAGACGATGTTTCTCCGCTGCGACGGATTTGACTCGGCGTCTCCGGAGAACCTGACGGGATGGATGGATATCGTGAGGAAGCTGAGGCCGAGGGAGATAATGGCCTATTCGATAGACCGGGAGACCCCGCAGAAGGCTCTGCACGGCTATTCCTTCGACGAGATAAGCTCCTTTGTGCGTCCGCTTGTGGAGGAAGGATTCACGGTACAGGTCCGGGCATGAAACGCAGGACGGCATTTTCGCATCTATAATGGGCGCGTATTGGCGGAGCTACGGATTGCAAAAGAGATTACATAATGATTAAAAAATATAAAAATGACTGACTATTTTGATAAATACGGCTATTC
>CAVBPI010000195.1:0-5268 GCA_963596955.1 bacterium
CTGTTGATTTGTTGATAATGTCGGCAATGTGTTGTGTGACAATGTCTTTGTCTTGTTGAAAACTGTTGATAAGCCTCTGGTAAGTCGCTGGATAAAAAAGTCGGGACTTTGTTGCTTTTCCGGAAAAAAGCCGGGTATATATGAACTTACGGGATTTCAAAAAATAGTTTCAAATTTGTTTCAACAGGCTTTTCAACCTGTTATCAACAGAAAAATGAAGGAATTGTTAATAAGTCAAAAGTCCGTCGCGGAACTCTCGGAAAAAATAGGGAAGTCGGAGGAAACGTTCTGTTCCGGGCTCTTCCTTTCCGCGAGATGGTTCGTGGTCGCCCAGGTCGGCCGTCCGGGGATAAACTTCATCGTGCTTCCGGACAGGGACTCGGCCGAGTACTGCTCTTCCGACCTCTATGACCTCGTCGCCGGCGACCGCGTGTTCTTCCTCCCCGATTCCGGACGGAAGATGGAGAAGAGCAACTACAAGTCGTCGCTGAGCGTGCAGAGGACGTCCGCGATAGGGAAGATGATGGAGTATGACGGGCGGAGCCAGCTTTTCTTCGTCACCTATCCCGATGCGCTTGAGGAGCCTGTGGCAAAGGGCGGCGACGCTCCGGTGATGAGACTGCGTGAAGGGGACGAATACGACCGCGAACAGCTCACGGACAGGCTTTTCTCCATGGGGTTCACGCGGGTCGATTTTGTCAGCGAACCGGGGCAGTATGCCGTCAGGGGGGCTCTCATCGACATATTCTCATATTCATTCAACAACCCCTACCGAATCTCGTTCTTCGGCGACGAGGTCGATGGCATAAGCGTCTTCGACTGCAACACGCAGCTTTCTAAGGAAAAGCTCTCCGAGGTGGAGATTTTCGCTGACCTTTCTGCGGATGGGGACTCCGGCGCCCCGGCTGTTCCTGTCACCGACCTGCTTCCGGACGGCGCCCTTGTCTGGCTCGACTCTTCGGATATGTATAAGGACAGGGGATTCTGCGCCTCTCTGCGGAAGTTCCGCCGCGTTTTCCTTGAGGTTCCGATTTCGGCGTCGGGGGTAGTTCCGGTGACTTTCAGCATAGCCCCCCAGCCGGTGTTCAACAAGAACTTCGAGCTTCTGACGGAGGACATAAGGGAAAAGACTCTCGGCGGCTACAGGGTCTGCATCTACGGCGAGAAGCGCTCGCAGCTTGAGAGGCTTGAAAGCATCCTGATTCAGAACGAGGGTTATCTGCCGGAGTTCATCCCCTCGCACAGTATCCACGGCGGGTTCATCGACCGCGAGGACAAGGTCTGCTGCTACACCGACCATGAGATTTTCGACCGTTTCCACAGGGTCAGCCTGCGCCGTACAGTGGAGAAGAGCGAGCAGCTGACAATCAATGACTTGACATCATTCGCGATAGGGGACTACATCGTCCACATCGACTACGGTGTGGGAATATTTGGCGGACTCGTGAGAATGAAGGACGACAAGGGGAGGATGCACGAGGTCGTGAAACTTATATATAAGGACAACGACGTCGTGTTCATATCGGTCCACGCCCTCCACAAGATTTCACGCTACCGCTCCAAGGACGGCGAGCCGCCGAAGATTTACAAGCTCGGCTCCAAGACCTGGCAGACTCTCAAGTCCAACGCCAAGAAGAAGGTCAAGGACATAGCCAAGGACCTCATCCGGCTCTATGCCAGAAGACGCGCGTCCAAGGGATTCGCCTTCTCGCCGGACACCTTCCTCCAGACGGAGCTTGAATCCTCGTTCATGTACGAGGACACTCCGGATCAGGAAAAGGCGGTGCAGGCGGTCAAGAGGGACATGGAGGACAGCTGCCCGATGGACAGGCTCGTCTGCGGGGACGTGGGCTTCGGAAAGACCGAGGTGGCGATAAGGGCGGCGTTCAAGGCCGCAGCGGACGGGAAGCAGGTGGCGGTGCTCGTGCCGACGACAATCCTTGCGCTGCAGCACTACAAGACTTTCTCCTCGCGCCTGAAGGATTTTCCGTGCAATATAGACTTTGTGAGCAGGCTCCGTACCGCCAAGGAAATCAGCGACATAAGGCAGAGGCTCAAGAGCGGAGCCATAGACATTCTCATCGGAACGCACAAGATTCTCGGCTCGACCTTCGAGTTCAGGGATCTGGGGCTGCTCATAATCGACGAGGAGCAGAAGTTCGGAGTCGGGGCAAAGGAGAAGCTGCGCCAGATGAAGGAATCAGTCGATACGCTCACTCTCACCGCCACGCCTATCCCGAGAACCCTCCAGTTCTCGCTCCTTGGCGCGCGTGACCTCTCGATTATCTCCACCCCGCCGCCGAACAGGATTCCGGTTCAGACTGAAATCATGCTTTTCGACGGGGACGAAATCCGCAAGATAATAAACTACGAACTCAACCGTGGAGGACAGGTTTTCTTCCTTCACAACAAGGTGGAGGAGCTCCAGTCTATCTACGACATCCTGCACAGGCTCGTCCCTGACATGAAAATCTGCATCGCGCACGGCCAGATGGAGGCCAAGGTGCTGGAGGACAGGATTCTCGACTTCATGGCCGGAGACTACGACATGCTGCTGTGCACGACCATCATCGAGAACGGCCTAGACATTCCTAACGCGAACACCATCATCATCAACCAGGCGCAGAACATCGGTCTGAGCGACCTGCACCAGCTTCGTGGACGTGTCGGGCGTTCCAACCGCCGCTCGTTCTGCTATCTGATTGTGCCTCCGCTCGTTTCTATTACGGAGGACGCACGCCGCCGTCTCAAGGCCATCGAGTCGTTCTCCGACCTCGGCAGCGGTTTCAACATAGCCATGCAGGATCTCGACATCCGCGGCGCCGGAAACCTTCTCGGAGCGGAGCAGAGCGGTTTCATCACGGACATGGGCTTCGAGACTTACCAGAAAATCCTTTCCGAGGCCATGGAAGAGCTAGGAGTGGAAACCGGACTCACCTCGCGCAACGTAAGCGAGTCGTATGTAGCTGACTGCACGATCGAGACAGACCAGGTAGCGCTCATTCCTGACTCGTACATAAGCATGACTGCGGAAAAGATCCGTATCTACAAGGAACTCGACTCCATTGCCTCGGACGAGGGCATAGAAAAGATGAAGTCGCAGCTCAGCGACCGTTTCGGACCGCTTCCTCCGGAGCTTGAGAGCCTTATGGAGATTGTCCGCATCAGGCATCTGGGCGAGAAGCTCGGGTTTGACAAGATAATCATAAAGAACGGGCTTCTGATAGCCTTCTTCATCTCGAATCCTCTTTCCCGGTACTACAAGTCGAAGACTTTCCAGCGCATCCTCGAACGTCTCAACGACAATCAGAGGCTCTTCGACCTCAAGCAGAACGACAACCGCCTGCGCATAGTCTCGCGCAACGTTCCGGACCTCTTTGAGGCCTATGCGCGGCTGTGCAAACTGAAATAGTTTTTTGATAGCTTGCCGAAAATGATTAAATTTACCGCCCGAAATTTGAAAAAGCCGTTTGGAATTTCTTGTAATTCGGTCGAAACAGGATTATATGAACTTGCTGATTGATGTCGGCTACACCGCGCTCAAGGCATCGTGGGCCGACGGGATAACACTCGGGAAGACTTTCCGCTACCAGGGGGAAAGGACCGCCGAATTCATACTCGGACTTGTCGAAAGGAACAGGCCCGAGGTCATGGTACTGAGCACCGTGAGGGAATTTTCCCAGTCCGTGATAGGCAGGTTCGAATCATGCTGCTCCAAGTTCATACTTATAGACTCTGGGCACAGCTTCATCCTTGAGGACAACGCCCTCCCGACCTTCCTCACCCCAGACCGCGCCGCGTCCGTAATCGCCGCACAGTACCTGTTCAAGGGCAGGGGATGCACCATCTTCGACTTCGGGACGATACTCACCATAGATTTCATGGACGCGGAAGGGCACTACCGCGGGGGAAACATATCCCTCGGATGCCGCACGCGCTTCAAGTCGGTGAACCGCTACTCCAGGTCGCTCCCTCTTCAGGACACTCCTGAAACGGTGGCGGAAACGGGGGATTCGCTTCCGTCGTCGATTGATTCGGGAATCATATCGGGTATAATATTTGAGATCGAGGGATATATTGCGCGTCACCCTGAAAATATCGTAATTTTCACGGGTGGTGATGCGATTTATTTTGCAAAAAGAATGAAAAACTCCATCTTTGTAGTTTGCAATCTCGTACTGATGGGGTTGGCTCTAATTGCTGTGCGATATGGTGAAAGATAAGATAAGGATATTTTTTGTTGCTGCGGCGCTGTTGCTCCCGGCTGTCTGCGCGTTTGCCCAGACCTCGACGACGGGAACCTACGGCTCGTTCTCTCCATATTCCATATACGGGATAGGCGAGATTTCGCGCGGCGGTACCGCACAGTCGAGGAGCATGGGAGGAGTAGGCGTGGCGACGCGCAACAGGAGATTCATCAATGTCGCAAACCCGGCGGCCGTGGCCGTCAGGGACACGCTCGCCTTCATGGCGGACTTCGGACTCTACGAGGACAACAAAATTTACGCCCAGTCGGGCAAGAGGGGAGCGGAGAACACGTTCAACATCAACGACATAGTCCTTTCTTTCCCTATCTGGAGATCTTCGGCGTTCCTTGTCGGGCTTTCCCCTTTCAGCGACGTCGGCTACAGCTTCTCTTCCAAGGAAACCGACGAGGACAAGCTCGCCCATGCGGGGAACATAACCTACGATTCATACGGCGACGGAAGCCTCTACCAGCTCTACGCCTCCGCCGGAGCCACTTTCTGGAAGCGCCTTTCGGTCGGGGCCGAGTTCATCTACTACTTCGGCAAGCTGGACAGGAATTCCAACGAGACTTTCGAGAACTCCACCTACAGGTCGATAAACTACGGAACGAGGCTGAACCTTCACGGGTTCACCGGCAAGTTCGGAGTTCAGTACGACCAGAAGCTCTCTCCTTCGGTCTCCATGACCCTCGGGGCGACCTACAGGCTCGGAACGAAGCTCAGGGGCTACGAGAACCATTTTGCATACGCGAGCCAGTCGAGCGTGGTCGATACCATAAGGTCGATGACCTACACCGACACCCTTGCCGGGGCTTCAAACGCTCCGCGCATCGCCGACGAACTCGGAGTGGGAATCTCGTTCAGGGGCGGTGACCGCTGGTCGGCCGAGTTCAACTACCTCCGTTCGGACTGGAGGGGCTCCAACTTCGAGTCGCGAAAGGGCTTCGCTGCAACGGGAAAGGCAAATTTCTCATCTACTGTGTCACAGTCGTTCCGTGCCGGCTTCGAGCTTGTTCCGAAC
>CAVBPI010000196.1:0-783 GCA_963596955.1 bacterium
GGGGGCATGAAGAAAAAGGACCGCCGGGACAAGGAGAGCGTCGATAAAATCAGCGCGGCGATAATTCTCCAGAGCTATATGAACCGGACGAAGGATGCCGTGAACGCGGGAAATAAATGAAATATAAATATTTACAAATATGATTTTACCTATATATCTTTACGGACAAGAAGTGCTCCGCCGTGCCGACGACGAGGCGGATTTGACGAAAAGGGAAGAATTGACGAAACTCGTCGAGGACATGAAGGAGACGCTGAAGAACGCGGACGGATGCGGGCTTGCCGCCCCTCAGGTGGGCGTTCCGCTGCGGGTTCTCATCGTCGATGGAACGGAGCTTACGGACACATATCCCTACCTCAAGGATTTCAGACGCACGATGATAAACCCGAAGGTTCTCGAAGAGAGCAAGGAAACCTGTTCATATTCAGAGGGTTGCCTCAGCGTACCGGGAATATATGCGGAAGTCGTGAGGCCGTCGTCGATTAAGGTCGAGTATTACGACGGTAACTTTGAGAAGCAGGTGGAGGTCTTCGACAAGTTCGGCTGCCGGATGGTTCAGCACGAGATGGCCCATCTGGATGGCAGGCTATTTGTTGATGAGCTGTCCCCGATTCGGAAGAAGATGATTTCGAGGAAACTCCAGAACATTGCCGCGCGCAAGGTTCAGACGAGATACAAGTCAAAGTAGTAACAAATTAAAATTCAACAAGATGGGAGCATTTCACGCATACGACATCAGGGGAATCTGGAATGTCGATTGGAACGAGGACATCGCATATAAGG
>CAVBPI010000196.1:793-5255 GCA_963596955.1 bacterium
CATATAAGGTGGGCTTTTTCGTGCCCGAACTTCTCGGGACGGACAAGGTCCTGCTCGGACGGGACTGCCGCCTTTCATCGGACACGATTCATGACGCGGTGATTCGCGGAGTGACGGACGCCGGGGCCGACATCTACGACATCGGGCTCAGCACCACGCCTATGGTATATTTCGGAACGGCGAACTACGGGTTCAAGGCCTCGATTCAGATTACGGCCTCGCACAACCCGGCTGAATACAACGGAATGAAGGTCTCGACGACCAACGCCGCGGCAGTGGGATTCGACGCGGGACTGGGAAAAATCAAGCAGTGGATTGACGAGGGAAAGCCGTGCACTCCGGCCGCAAAGAAAGGTCAGGTCTATCAGAAGGACGTCCATCAGGACTATCTGAACTTCCTTCTTAAATATAAGGAGGACTGGTCGAACCTCAGGATTGCCATGGACCTCTCGAACGGAATGGCGAACCTCTACGCGAAGGAAATCTTCGGGAATCAGCCGTCCTACATCTTCGACACCATTGACGGGCGTTTCCCGAACCACGAACCTAACCCGCTGATTGCCAAGAATGTGGTTGCGCTTCAGGAACTCGTGCGCAAGACCGGGGCGGACATCGGCGTGATTTACGACGGCGACGCCGACCGCGTGATGTTCGTCGATGAGAAGGCAAGATTCATATCTCCGGACCTGATGATTGCCGTGCTCGGGCACTATTTCCTCGAAAAGAAGGGGCTGAGGGGCATCGTGCTCCAGGACATCCGCAGTTCAAAGGCCGTGGGAGAGTATCTCACCCCTATGGGCGCGCAGATGGAGACATGGAAGGTCGGACGCGCATTCGCCGCGAACAAGCTCCGCGAAATCAACGGAATCTATGGCGGAGAGCTCGCCGGGCATTACTATTTCCGCGACTTCTTCTATTCGGACAGCGGGCTTCTCGCCTCGATGATCATCCTCAATGTGGTCGCTGACATGAAGAGAAATGGCGTTTCGCTCAGCCAGCTGATTTCACGCATCGAGAAATACAAGAATTCGGGAGAGGTCAACTTCAAGATTGACGACAAGCAGGGCGCTATGGACGCCGTGCGCGACCATTTCCTCGCGCAGGAGAAGCCGACGGCCTACATGGACTTCGACGGCTACAGGGTGGAGTTCCCGCGCTGGTGGTTCAATGTGCGCCCGTCAAATACGGAACCTTATCTGAGGTTCATCTGCGAGGCGGACACGGACGAGCTGCTCGCGGACAAGCTCGCACAGGTGAAGGACATTCTCGTGAACAAGTTCGGAGGCGAGCAGAAATGAGTCCTCTGAAATATTTTACTATGATGGTCTCTGCGCTGCTGCCTCTGATGGCGGCGGCGCAGAAACCCGTTAAGGTGGTGGATGAGAACATCCCTTCCGCAAACCCGAACTTCAGGTTTCCCACGACGGAGAACGAGCTGGTTCCGAGGCGGTCGCGCCAGGCCGTGAAGCCGCTGGTCGTCACGGAGTCTGACCCGGTCGATACGCTCGACACCATGTCGGAGTTCGTGAAGGTGGTTCTCTACGGGAACGGGACATGGAAATACATCAAGACCGAGGACTTCGCATGGGACAACGAGATTTTCACGGCACATTGGGACAACCGCTCGGTGGATCCCTACAAGGTCTCGTGGGATTCCCTTCCCTCCTATTCCGCAATATGGCTGGTCGATAGCCTGAGCAACTACTCCTGCCCCTATCAGGGAAAGGTGAACCCGCGCGGAAAGTTCGGGCCGAGACGCGGCCGCAGGCATCAGGGCGTGGATTTGCCGCTCACGACCGGCACGCCGATTTACGCGGCGTTCAACGGCAAGGTGCGCATCTCCTCGACTATGCGCGGATACGGAAACATTGTCGTGATTCGGCACGAGAACGGGCTGGAGACCTTTTACGGGCATCTTTCCAAGAGAAAGGTGGAGGCCGGGGACTGGGTGAACGCCGGAGACATAATCGGACTCGGCGGCAGCACCGGACGCTCGACCGGGCCGCATCTCCATTTCGAGACCCGCTACAACGGCTATGCCTTTGACCCCCAGTGGCTCATCGACTTCGAGACGGGGACGCTCCGCCACAGGATGTTCGTCCTGAAGAAGAAGTACCTCAGCCAGTTCAGCAACTACGAGCAGAACTTCGACGACGAGCTCAAGAGCGCCGAGGAGGACGCTGCGGAAGAGGCCGCCCTCAAGGCGATGAGGTGGCATATCGTGAAGTCCGGGGACACGCTCGGGAAGATTGCCCAGAAGAACGGAACTACCGTGAGCGCGATTTGCAGGCTCAACGGGATTAAATCGACATCTACGCTGAGGATTGGACAGAAGCTGCGCGTAAGATAATCTTCTACAAGGCATTACCGCACCCGGCGCGGCTTAATTGAGTACAAAGAAAAGGATGGCGAAACAAATCACCATCCTTTCTTTTTTGTCAAAATGTATTGGCTGTTTGTGCAGTCCGTCAATTATGCACTACGCAGCAGCCTGCCATTACAGACCGAGAGGCGCAAAGAAGTTGTTGCCCTTGTCATCGACGAGGATGAACGCCGGGAAGTTCTCCACGCGGATTTTCCAGACAGCCTCCATTCCGAGCTCAGGGAACTCGACGCATTCGATGCTCTTGATGTTGTCCTGAGCGAGGATTGCAGCAGGGCCGCCGATTGACCCGAGATAGAACCCGCCGTGCTTCTTGCAGGCGTCGGTCACTGCCTGGCTCCTGTTGCCCTTGGCGAGCATGATGAGAGAGCCGCCATGCTCCTGGAACTCATCGACATACGGGTCCATGCGGCCGGCCGTAGTAGGACCGAGGGAGCCGCAAGGCATTCCGGCAGGAGTCTTGGCAGGACCGGCGTAATAGACAGGATGGTCCTTGAGGTACTGCGGCATAGGCTCGCCGGCATCGAGACGCGCCTTGATTTTGGCATGGGCGATGTCGCGGGCCACAATGATGGTCCCGTTGAGGCTAAGGCGTGTCGAAACAGGATATTTCGTAAGTTCGGCCAGAACTTCCGCCATCGGCCTGTCGAGGTCAATCTTCACGGCGTCGCCCTCTCCTGCATTGCGGAGTTCTTCAGGGATTAGCTCATACGGTTTGTCATCCATCTTCTCAATCCAGATTCCGTCGGCGTTAATCTTCGCCTTGATGTTGCGGTCGGCCGAGCAGCTGACTCCAAGTCCGATAGGGCAGCTCGCACCGTGGCGCGGGAGCCTGATTACGCGGACGTCATGCGCCATGTACTTGCCGCCGAACTGCGCGCCGAGTCCTATTTTGTGAGCCTCTTCAAGAAGCTGCTTCTCAAGTTCGATGTCGCGGAATGCGCGTCCGGTCTCGTCGCCGGTGGTAGGGAGAGAGTCATAGTAGTGCGTGGAGGCGAGCTTTACGGTGAGGAGGTTCTTCTCCGCGGAGGTTCCGCCAATGACGAACGCGATGTGATAAGGAGGGCAGGCTGCCGTCCCGAGGCTTCTCATCTTCGACACGAGGAACGGAACGAGCGTGCCTGGGTTCTGAATGCGGGCCTTGGTCTCCTGGTAGAGATAGGTCTTGTTCGCGGAGCCGCCGCCCTTGGTGACCATCAGGAAGCGGTACTCGTCGCCCTGAGTGGCCTCTATGTCAATCTGCGCCGGGAGGTTGCACTTGGTGTTGACTTCGTTGTACATATCGAGAGGCGCGTTCTGGGAGTAGCGGAGATTCTCCTGCGTGTAGGTCTTATAGACTCCGAGGGATATGGCTTCCTCGTCCTCGAAGCCGGTCCAGACCTGCTGTCCCTTCTCGCCGTGCACGATGGCCGTTCCCGTGTCCTGGCAGAGAGGAAGCTTGCCCTTGGCGGCAACCTCGGCGTTGCGGAGGAAGGTCAGGGCCACATACTTGTCGTTTGCGGAGGCCTCAGGGTCGGAGAGAATCTTTGCAACCTGCTCGTTGTGGGAGCGGCGGAGAAGGAAGCTGACGTCCCTGAACGCCGTGTTCGTCATGAGCGTAAGGGCCTCAGGCGTGACCTTGAGAATCTTCTTTCCCTCAAACTCGGAAGTGGAGACCAGTTTCTCCGATTCCGGAATCTTGTAGTATTCAGTCTTGTCCTCGCCAAGCTGAAACATCGGTGCGTATTTGAATTCCATTGTCTTAATATGTTAAACTATTTCAATCATTTACTTTCTCAGCACAAAGATTTCTCGGCTTCATTTCATTCCGCTCGAAATGACATCAATCAGCCGGTGGGCGACGGCCGGAGCGGGGTCGATGAAACGGATGCGCTCCACCGCGCTGCCGTCGCGCCCCGCCATGGGATGCTCGGCAAGCAGCCGCTCCGCAACTTTCTCCAGCACCGGAAGCAGGAACGGGTAGTGGGTGCATCCCAAGACTATCGTGTCAGCCCCGGCCTCAATCAGCGGCGCGAGGCTCGTCCGGACAGTCGCCTCCGCAAGCCTCTCGTCCCACGCGGCATTTCCGGAGTGTTCCTC
>CAVBPI010000197.1:0-5254 GCA_963596955.1 bacterium
CGCCGGCAAGTTCAGGCTCTGCAACTCCGACGAACTGCAGCACAGCTACCAGCAGCACGCCCTGTCTATGCCGCTCATGCGCCTTGCGGATGTCTATCTCATGTATGCCGAGGCTCTCTACAATGCCGACGGCGATGAAGCGAACGCGAGGATATGGATGAACAAGGTGCTTCAGCGTGCCTGCGGAAATGACGACGCGCTTTTTGAGGAACTGAAGGCATATTACCACAGGTCCGATTTCCGCGAGGAGCTGCTCGAAAGCCGTGAGCGTGAACTCATATTCGAATTCTCACGCAAATGGGACCTTATCCGCTACAATCGCCTCTTCGACAGCATCGGAAGCCTTGACGAGGACAAGGTCGTCGAGAAATGGGCAAATACGGAGCTGGAGCCGTCCGATCCTGCCTACATCGCCCCGAAAAACCTCACCTACCAGACGGGCGGGTATCTGAAGCTCGGCATTCCCACGATACGTCAGAATATGGGCAAGGCCGACGCCCACAAGATCTGGCTCCCGATTTCGGAAGAGCAGAGGGGCGTGAACAAGAACCTCGACCAGAATGCCGGGTGGTAGGCCGTGCCGCCCGTATGGGATTATGAAACTAATAACACATTAAATAATAATGCAATGAAAAAGTATCTGATTTTATCTGCTGCCCTTCTTGCGCTGGTTGCCTGCGAGAAGGACAAGGCTACGGAATATCCGATTCCTGAGGCCGGCACCTCTTATGTGCTCGAAGGCACTGTCAGCACTGAGGGATTCACATGGAAGACCAATTCCGTGGTGGGATTGTATTCCGCGCAGTCCGACCTGCGCATACTCAACAAGGAATGCAGGATTGTCGGCTGGGCCGACACCACCCCTGACATCGACCCGGAGACCGGCGAGAACAGGAACAACTACACTCCGTCTGAATACGAGGGCAAGCCCGTCGCCCTGTTCAACACTCCGGGGCTTGACCTCGTGCAGGGAGAGAACAGGTTCATGATTTACTCTCCGTACAATCCGGAGCTCGCCTTTGCGAACGGAGTCATCATGGGGCTCAGCGTCGGGGACAAGCAGGCTCAGTCTGCTCCAAACGTGGCTTCCGACTGCTTCGCGGTGGGATATGCAACGGGCATCCCGGGCGTTGACAAGACTTTCAAGTTCGAGCTGAACCCTGTCACCGCGCTTGTTCGGGTGAAGATTACTTCCTCTGAGCTTGCGGACTACGCGCCTTCAAAGATTATCGTCTATGACGAGTCCGGCTCTCCGATTGCGGGCGACTTCGACATCGATGTGAACACCATGACTATGACCCCAATCAGCGGAAGCGAGCTGAGCCAGGTTTCCGTGGAGGTCGTGAACCCTGTGACATTGTCTTCGACTAAGGAGCAGAACATCTATCTCAACATACTTGCCGCCGACTATTCAAGCAAGGAGCTCTGGGTTGTCGTCGAGCTTGTCGATGAGGCCAACGGCAGGAAGGTCACCATTCCGACCAAGCAGACGGCCCTGAAGTTTGAAGCAGGAAAGACCACAACCATCGACCTTTCAGACCTCAAGGTCAGCGACAATGCTGCGGGCGCATGGTACTGCGCAGAGGACAGCCGCTACCTTGCAGGCGAAGGCGTGGCATACGGTGACGCCAACACCTATTTCATCCAGTACAAGGGCGCGACATACACCGGAGCCACCCTCGCCCCTAATTCCGACATTCCGGAGACTGTGGTGATTGACTATCGCGCACGCGGAAACTTCGCGAAGGCCGCGTCCGCAAAGCCGGAAAACGTGACCTTCGAGTGGGCAAAGCTCAAGAACGGAAACATCTATACTCCGAGAACCGCCAATTATGAAGCTTCGGGAGTCGTCATAAGCGACAAGTTCACCATTACTCCGAATCCTTCTGAATATAAGGTTACCGTCACCAACACCGGTGCCTTTGCGGGCGCGCCGATTCTCCTCATGAAGGATGCCTCCGGCAAGGTTCTCTGGGCATGGACATTCTGGAACATAGCCGCTGACGGCACGACGCTCGACCCTGTCACCATCGGCGGATACAAGTTCGCCCCTATGGACATAGGCCAGCCAACCACAAAGATGGAGACCTGGACGGCGAACAAGTCCGGAAACAATCCTGACCCGATTTACAGGATGGTCCACTACTATCAGTGGGGGCGTCCTATGCCTACGTTCTGGACAAGTTTCTGGTCCCTGGACATGATCGGCGGAGAAAAGAAGGGCAACGTTCCGGCGATAACGGGACCGGTGTCGCTCAGGACCTCTCTTGAGAATCCTTACGCGCTCGTCGCATATCCGGGTGACGTCACCGCCCTGTCCGACTGGTCAAAGGAAAACTACAGGGACCTCTGGGGTGAAGTCGATGAGAAGCAGGAGGGAATAAAGTCAATCTACGACCCTTGCCCTAAAGGCTGGAGAGTGGCGTCCTGCCCTGCTCTCAGCGCGGTTGCCGCGCTCGCTCCGTCGGCTCAGTACAATGACGGCACATTCGGGGCTCCTCATGCCAAGGTCGGCGACCTCGTCCTTCTTGACCAGGGCCGTCAGACGGCAAAGGACAAGACCGGAAAGACTGATTACAAGCCGGAGAATATCGGCATGAACCCGGCGGCCAATGCAAGCGCGTCCAAGGAGGGCTTCATCTGGGGCAATGTCGCCGGCGATTCTCAGGGACAGGGACTTTTCAACACCACCAACAGCCACGGTACGGAAAAGAAGGTCATCAGAATGGCTACGTTCGACCGTAAGAACGCGGCGGCCGTGAGATGCATCGTTGACGAGGCGGCAAGATAGTCTTTTCTATATGGTTTGATGTCAAGAGGAGGCGGACATTTCCCGTCTCCTCTTCTTTTTTTTGGGGGGGGTAATGGCGAATTGATATAAATTTTGAATATATATCCCTGAAAATTTGGGGGTGTGTCAATAAAAATATATCTTTGCGCCCGATTTCGGGTCTAAAATCTCGGGGTCTGTAGTGTTTTTATATTTTTTATTTCATTAGTCATGAAAAATCAGAGATTTGAGGCCCTCGGCATCATGCATTCGCGAGCGGAGGCAAAACCGGTGGAAACGTCGAAAAGGAAATCCGAAATCTTCGGGCAGGACGTGTTCACGCGCTCGCAGATGAGGCGCTATCTGTCCAAGTCGGTGTATGACAGCGTAATCGAGGCAATCGAGAACGGACGCAGGATTGACAGGAGCATCGCCGACCAGGTGGCGGAGGGCATGAAGGTGTGGGCCATGGAGCGCGGCGCCACCCATTACACGCACTGGTTCCAGCCGCTCAACGACTCCACCGCGGAGAAGCACGACGCATTTCTCTCGCCTGACCTTGAGGGGGACTCGTTCGAGTACTTCAGCGGAAACCTCCTCGCGCAGCAGGAGCCTGACGCCTCCTCGTTCCCGAGCGGAGGACTGCGCAACACCTTCGAGGCGAGGGGCTACAGCGCATGGGACCCGTCGTCGCCGGCCTTCATCATGGACGGCACGCTCTGCATCCCGAGCATATTCGTGTCATACACGGGCGAGGCCCTTGACTTCAAGACCCCGCTTCTGAAGTCGATGGCTGCAATCGACACGGCCGCCGTCTCCGTCTGCCAGCTTTTCGACAAGGACGTCGCAAAGGTCTATCCTACCCTCGGATGGGAACAGGAATATTTCCTCGTCGATGAGGCCCTTTTCAACGCCCGCCCCGACCTCATGCAGGCCGGACGCACGCTCATGGGACACACGGCGGCCAAGGACCAGCAGCTGGAGGACCACTACTGGGGCGCGATTCCGGAGAGGGTCGAGGAGTTCATGAAGGATTTTGAGGACGCCGCATACAGGCTTGGCATTCCGGTGAAGACCCGCCATAACGAGGTGGCTCCCAATCAGTTCGAGTGCGCGCCTCAGTTCGAGGAGGCCAACATCTCGGTCGATCACAACCTGCAGCTCATGTCACTGATGAGAAAGATTGCCGTGAAGCATCACCTGAAGGTGCTCTTCCACGAGAAGCCTTTCGCCGGCATCAACGGAAGCGGAAAGCACTGCAACTGGTCTATGGCTACCGACGGGGGGCAGAACCTTCTCGCGCCGGGACACACCCCTAAGAGCAATATGCAGTTCCTTGCCTTCTTCGTCTGCACCCTGAAGGCCGCCGCCGACTACGGCTCTCTGATGATGGCATCTATAGCTTCCGAGACCAACTCTCACCGTCTCGGCGGCAACGAGGCGCCTCCTGCCATCATGTCCGTGTTCACCGGCACGACCCTGAACCGGATGCTGGACTCCATAGAGACGAAAATCAACGAGCGGAAGCTCTCTCCTGACGAAAAGACCGAAATCAAGCTTGACATAGGGAAGATTCCGGAGATTCTCGTCGATAACACCGACCGCAACAGGACCTCGCCTTTCGCCTTCACCGGCAACCGTTTCGAGTTCCGTGCCGCGGGCTCGTCAAGCAACTGCTCAATGCCTATGATTGTCCTTAACACGGCGGTGGCTGAGGAACTTACCGAGTTCCGCGAGGCCGTGGATTCCCTCGTGGAGAAGGGCGTGAAGAAGGATGAGGCTATCCTTCAGGTAATCAGGCAGTTCATCATCGCCTCGAAGAATATCCGCTTCGAGGGCAACGGCTACAGTGACGAGTGGGTCGCGGAGGCGTCGAAGAGGGGACTGCGGAGCGCGAACAATGTCACCGAGGCGTTCGGAGAGTACCTGCGTCCGGAAAGCGCCGCTCTCTTCAAGAGGTTCAGGGTCTTCAACGACGTGGAGCTGAACGCGCGCTATGAAATCAAGAATGAGACTTTCCTCAAGAAGGTGCAGATTGAGTCGAGGGTGATGGCCGACATCGCGGCGAACCACATAATCCCGACCGCAATCCGCTACCAGAACGTCCTCATCGAGAACATCCGCGGCATCCATGAGGTCTTTCCCGACGAACTTGAGGTCCTTGCCAAGGACGAGATAAGCACGCTTCGTGAAATCATAGGTCATGTGAATGTCATCCGCACGGCGTCGGCGGAAATGACGGAAATACGCCACACGCTCAACCGCAACCCGAACATTCCGGCGAGGGCGAGGGGATATGAGCACGACGTCCGCGCCAAGATGACGGAAATGCGCGAGCACATCGACGCGCTTGAGATGATCATCGACGACGACCTCTGGCCGCTCCCGAAATACCGCGAACTTCTTGCTTCGCTGTAGCCAAGAAAACAAATATTTGCACCCGCAAATATTTGTTTTCTTTAAAATTAACCGTATCTTTGCGCC
>CAVBPI010000198.1:0-5225 GCA_963596955.1 bacterium
TCTTGCCGTAGAGCAGTGTCGGGTCAATCTTCTTGTCCCAGATGAGCAGCGGGTCTATCATCCCGTCGATTTCCTTCCCGCTTTTGAAGCATTCCGCATTGGCATCGACGGACGCGAACTCAATTCCCTCCGCGGCGCACTCCCGCGCGAGCAGGTTGAGGAAAACGGTCCAGTCGGTCGTGGTGTATCCGTCGAACGCGACAACCTGGCTTTTCTCCCTTGCCCTTTCGATTATCGGTGCGGCAAACTTCTTCGCCACGTTCGGGGTGCCTCCGCCGACGATTGATGAAACTGTCTTTTCTGAAAGTTCCGGACGGTTCACCGGCTTGGGGTCGTCGAACGGAAACGGATTGTACATGAAACTCATATATTCCTGTATTTTAATGTGTTAAATTTTGCTTTGAATGATATATCCTTATGATTCCGAAATTTTGAGCGTATGTCTATCGTATATCATAAAATTCAAATCCCATGATTTCGGCGAACTCCCCGAGTTCCTTGCGATGGTCTCCGTCGGTAATCGCGTAGTGCTGCGTCACCCCTACCTTCAGCAGCCGCTCAAACAGTTCCTTGACCGGAACCTCCGGACGGAAGATGCTGTGGGAATAGGTCGCGAGTATATGCTCGCCGGGGAGCGACTCGGCCATGAAGCAGACCATCTTGTAGCGCCCGTCGGCCTCGAAGATTCCCGTCACGGTCTTCATCCCGGGGCTGAAGCGGTACCATCCGAAAGGAGCACCGGCGTACTTGTAGCTGGTCTTTGCAAAGCGCACGTCCCTGGCAATCAGTACGTTGTCCTGCCACTTCGGGTCGGTGTGGTCGTTGGGACCGGCATGGCCTCCGGCAAAGGTGCCGAAGTCGTCCTCGATGTGGAACGGCTCGATGAAGTTCACGTGCCCTCCGGAAATCAGCTTGAGAACGTATGTCGCGAGTCCCGCTCCTGTGTCCGCCTCAGGCACGAGCACGGAGAGGGTTTCGTTGAACCAGTCGTGGTAGAAGCCTGCCCTGCACCCGCTGACCTTGAATGTCGAAGGGTCTATGTCGTTATATACCATCAGGTCTATGTCCCTCTCCTGCGCCATCTTCTTCAGCGCGAGCGAAGCCCTGACGCAGCCGATGAACTTGTCTTGCTCCACGTCGTCCATCATGCGGTAGCGCGCGGTGAGGCTGTCGGCATATTCATTCACTTCCTCATCAGTCAGTGAATCAAGTGTTTCCTTATAGTCCGACGACGGAAGGTAGTGTATTTCGGGGCCTATCTTCGTGAACAGGTCGTAGTTGTCGATGTAGGTGGACCACATCGCCTCGTTCATGTTCGCCATAAGCCCGACGTTCGACTTTCGGAGCACAGCCCTCGCGTAGGCGGCGCGTGAAAACGAGCGTATCTCGTCGGTAATTTCCTCCCTCGTGCCCATGACGACCTTCACGCCCTTTCTCGGCACGCGGCGGACTGACCCGGAGGCTTCGAGCGAGCCCACGAGCGTGCCGCTGCAGAGATATTCCACGAAGTCGTCCTCGTCAAGCGTCGTCTCGAACGCCATCCTCTTCTTCGCCACGTTCGTGAAGAGAATCGGAATGTCCGGACAGTCGCGCAGGAAGCGTATCCATGCGAAATCCTCGCTCCATGAGAGAAATTCCGCGATTATGAAATCGACCTTGGCGTTATAGAACACGTCCATCGCCCTTTCCGCGTCTTCCCTTTCATACACTATCCCCGGAAACGTGACGTCGAGGAAGTCGAGGGACGAGAGAATCTGCTCGGCGACGACGGCCTTCTTCTGTCCGTATGAACCCTTTTTCGGGCCGGAAAGGTTCTTGAACCTGGGGGAGGCGACGAGCAGCAGCCCTGCCCGGGGCTTCCTTATCTTTTCTGAAATGTTCATCTTATTTTGTGTGTTTATTCATCAATCTGCCAAAGCTGAGTCAATTCGTCTCTTTGGGCTGTTTTCTAGTCAGTCATGTTTCCGGCGCACTCATTCAGCTCTGTCTGTTCCTGTCATAGTCTTTCTGGTAGCGGGTGAATGCCACGGCGGTCATCACACCCCCGCACACGAGCCAGATTACCGCGAGAATGGGAAATGTGGCCTGAAGGCTGCCGAGACTGTCCTTCAGGGCGCCGAGAACGACCGGGGCGAGCGCGCCGACGGCGAACCCTGTCGTAATCATAGCGCTTGAGCAGGAGGCGTGCAGGCGCGGCGGCGTCACGTCATAGAGCACCGAGTAGGTGTTGGCGTCGAACATCGCGCGGAAGAAGCCCCATCCCGTGAAGCAGAGGTAGAGCACCCACAGCGTGCTGACATGGCCTATCACGAACAGAGGCACGGCCCCGAGGAGAAGTCCCGCGGCCTGGAGCAGCATCCTGTGCTTGGGCGACTTCGCGGCAAGGCGGTCGGAAAGTGTCCCGGCGAGCAGGACTCCGACGAACGCCGCGACGTAGGTCCAGAACATCGAGTTGAAGCCCGCCGAAGCCTGGCTGAGCCCGCATTCGTCCTGAAGGTATGCCGGCATCCATGTCATGTAGCCGGTAATCACGAAGATAAGTCCCGAGAAGCCGAACGTGAGGCAGGCCGCCGTCGGGGTCGTGAACACGGTCCGGAAGCCGTCCAGTATGCCCGGCTTGTTTCCCTCCCTCGCCTTTTTCTCCTCTTCGCTCAGCGGCTTGTCCTTGAGCCTGAACGCCATCAGAATTCCCCATACTATGCCGGCCGCGCCGAAGAAGACGAAGGAATATTTCCATCCCTCTCCGGGGTGCAGCGCGTCGAACCTGTCTGCAATCAGTCCTGCTAGCCATCCGGCCAGAATCACTCCTATATAATATGCCGTCTGGTGAATCGACATCGCCCTTGCGCGGGTGTCCGTGTGGTACTGCCCGAGCAGCGAATAGTTTGCCGGGCCGAAGAACGCCTCGCCGCCGCCAGTGGCCACGCTGCGCATGAGCACGAGCATGAATACGCTGTTGGCCACTCCGGTGAACATCGTCGCCGCGCTCCAGAAGAGAATGGAGAGGGTTACCACCCATTTTCGGCTGAAACGGTCTCCCGCCCAGCCACCGAGCGGCACCATGAAGGCGTAGAACAGGTTGAACAGCGTCGCTATCAGTCCCACGGAAGTGTCGGTGAGGCCGAGTGCCTCGCGTATTGACGGGAGCACGGTGTTGAACACCTGACGGTCTCCCTGGTTCAGCAGATAGGCCATCCACAACAGGAGCAGAACCTCCCATTTGACCCATCCGGCTTCTTTTCTTGCAGTGTTTTCTTTCATCTGATGTGGTATTTCATCCCGTCGCGGCGTCGCATTGGCTGCGACACGGACGGTTAAGTCCTGCAAAATTACAAAACTTTTTCATAAATACCACACTATACTACACCTAATTTCGCCATATTTTTAAGGGGTGCTCGGAACATCTCCGGGCACCCCTGATTCTCAGTGCACCTCGCCGAGAATCTTGGCGACGCGGGCGGGGTCCTGCACGGCTCCGGTCATCGGGGTGTTCCTGTCGAAGGCGCGGAGGCACTCCATCTCGCCGTCGGTCAGGGAGAAGTCCAGGATGTCCATGTTTTCGGCAATTCTCTCCCTGTGCACGGACTTGGGGATGAGAATCACCCCTTCCTGATGGAGGAAGCGGAGGGTCACCTGCCGCGGTGACTTGCCGTATTTCGCGGCCATGGCCGTCAGCCTGCCGTCCTCATAGAGCTGCGGCATCTTGTCACGGACAAACGGGCCGTAGCCCATGTGCGCGATTCCGTAGCGGCGCATCCACTCCCGGCATTCCCTCTGCTGGCTTATGAGGTTGGTCTCTATCTGGTTCACCGCAGGGACAATCTTGTTGAACTTCACGAGATCGACAATCTGCGCCGCGCTGAAGTTCGACACTCCGATGGCCCTCGTCAGCTTTCCTTCCTCATAGAGCGTCTCCAGCTCTCTCCAAGCCTTGTAGTAGTTTCCGAACGGCCAGTGCAGCAGCACGAGATCCGCCTTCTCAAGCCTTAACCGTTCAAGCGAGCGCGTCACGGCGCTCCTCACGTCCTCGTAGTCGTCGAACCAGACCTTCGTCACCACGAAAATCTCCTCGCGCCTGAATCCCTCCCTGAACAGTCCCTCAAGGGCTCTGCCGATGATTTCCTCATTGCAGTATATCCTGGCCGTGTCAATCATCCTGTAACCCATCCTCACCGCCGCCCCGACAGCCTTGGCGCATTCCCTCTCGTCCGTCGAATGAAACGTCCCGAGTCCGAAATCCGGCATCAGTACACCGTTGTTCAGTCTAATCATATTATTCATGGCGTTCAAAAATTTTTCCATGATGTTCAAGAATTTAAGCAGTTTCTGATAACTCTGAACGCCCGCTCAGAACGACGCGCGGCGGGTCATGCGGAAGTCGCAGTGGCGCTTGGCGAGGGAGCGGTCGAGTATCATCTCGCCGGCGAGGCGGCCCATCTGGGCGAAGTCGGTGGAGACTGTGGTGAGGCCATTGAGGATAATCTCGCAGAGGGGCGACTCGTTGTAGGAAATCAGGCCTATGTCCCTGCCCACCTCAAGCTTCTTCTCCCTGGCGATGCGCACGAGCTCTATGAGGTCGAAGTCGTACTGGCCGGTCAGGAGCAGATAGACCTCGCCGCTCTGCACCATGTCCCGGCTCACCTTGTCCGCGAACCTGACCTTTATGCCGTTCTCGTCGCAGAAGCGCTCGACCCCGGTGCGGATGGCCTTCGAATAGAGGCTCGACGGCAGGGTTATGACATTGAGCGTGCCGTATTTCCGCAGCGTGTCCAGCCCCTCAGCAAGTCCCTTCGCCGTGTCGTTTTCCCAGTCCTGATAGACGACCCCGAAATTCCCGTGAATCTCCCTCATCCAGTTGTCGAGCATCAGCAGCTTGCGGTTCGGAATCTTCCCGAGAAGGGCGCAGACCCTCTTCTGCGTGGTCTGGTCGAGCGGAAAATGCGGCGTGATGACGTAGTAGTCGAAATTGTCGAGGTTCTCGTGGATGAAATATTCGAGCATATCGACGTTCTGCTCATGCAGGCGTATCGTGATTTCGGCATGGTTGTCGAGCGTCTCCAGCATCGAGCTGAAAAGAATCTGCTTATATGTGCTGAGCTTGTCGAATATCGCCAGCACCTTCAGCTTCCTCTCACCGCCGTCCGTCCTGACATAGAACCCCTTTCCCTGCTTCGATTCAATCTTCCCCTCGTCCCGCAGCACGAGATATGCCTTTTTCGTCGTCT
>CAVBPI010000199.1:0-5191 GCA_963596955.1 bacterium
ACCTCGGACCTATCAACATCCTCGTGAACAACGCCGGCATCATCAAGCGCATCCCTATGTGCGAGATGAAGGCTGAGGAGTTCCGTCAGGTGATTGACGTCGATCTCAACGCCCCGTTCATCGTTTCAAAGGCCGTAATCCCGTCAATGATTAAGCAGGGCGGCGGAAAGATTATCAACATCTGCTCGATGATGTCGGAGCTCGGCCGCGAGACCGTTTCGGCATACGCCGCCGCAAAGGGCGGACTCAAGATGCTCACCCGCAACATCGCCTCCGAGTACGGCGAGTACAACATCCAGTGCAACGGCATTGGCCCGGGCTACATCGCCACTCCTCAGACGGCACCTCTGCGCGAGCGTCAGGCCGACGGCTCAAGGCATCCTTTCGATGCGTTCATCGTGGCAAAGACTCCTGCCGCACGCTGGGGCACGACTGACGACCTCAAGGGACCGGCGGTCTTTCTCGCGTCTCCGGCTTCCGACTTCGTGAACGGTCATGTCCTCTATGTCGATGGCGGAATCCTCGCCTACATCGGCAAGCAGCCTAAATAGTGTTTCGTTCTGTTCAAGTAGAATATGAAGCGTTTTTTTGTAATTCCGGTTCTGTCCTGCCTTCTCTGCGCCTGCGGAGTGCAGGACAGAACTGTTTATGTGACTAATGACTCGCCGGTTGACAGGCATTGCGAGACGGTCGCCGTGCCGTTTGACGCGCTCGGCATACGCGGGCTTTCGGCTGAAAATGCAGTGGTGAGGACGGCTGGTGGCGAGCAGATTCCGTCACAAGTCGTCACTGATGCAGACGGAAGGCTTTCGGTTATTTTTCAGGCGGACATGAATGCCGGGGCAAGCGAAAATTTCGTCGTCTCAAAGGGCGTGCGCGCGGTCTTCGACACTCTTGTGAACAGCCGTTATGTACCTGAAAGAGAGGATGATTACGAATATGAGAACAATCTTGTCCTCGGGCGTATCTATGGCCCTGCGCTTGCGGCTCCAAGGACATTCGGCCCGGACATTTTCATAAAGAACACTCCGGAACTTGTGTTCGACAGATGGCTTGCTGGCAGGGATTTCCACCGCAACCACGGGGAGGGTATGGACTGCTATATGGTCGGTCGGACTCTCGGCGGCGGTTCCTGCGCACCTGTCTCGGACGGACGGATTTTCATAGGGGACAACTATGCAACTCAGAAGCGCCTCTGCAACGGCCCTCTCAGGACAGCGGCGGAGTTCACATGGCCGGAGTTTGACCTTAGGGGCACGTCCGTGACAGTAAAACGCAGCCTCTCCCTTGACGCGAACACCCGTCTGGTTCATTGGACGGCATCGTTTGAGGCTTCAGGAAAGGATTCGCTTGATGTTGTCGTCGGCGCCGTGCTCCACGATGTCAAGGACATTGTCTATGGCAAGGACTATATTTCCTTCACCGAACTTGCATCCGATTCAAGGGAGCTCGTGAACGACGACCTCATCAGCATAGGTCTCATACTCTCCGACCGCTTCACCGCCGAATCCTGTGAGCTCGACGGTCACGCTGTCCTTCGCTTCCGTGTAAAATGCGGCGAGACGATTGACTACTGGACCGCCTCCGGCTGGAACAAGGCCGGCGTGGAAAGCCCCGAGGCATGGAACGCCTACATGAAGGAGCAGGCTTATGCCGTGAACGCTCCTCTGAAACTGAGTGCTGTCAGGCGGTAGCGGCTCCTCTCATGTCGGCTCCGTGATTGTCAGTCTTTGATTGTCAGCCTTTGATTGTCAGTCTTTACGCCGGTTGAGCATCCATGACAGGAAGTCGCTTTCGGCGAAGGCTTTGTCCCAGCTGTTGTGCCATGTCTCCGGGTATTCGATATATTCGACGTCGAGCCCTTTCTTCTTGAGGACATCGTAGGCTTCGCGGGAAAAGTGCACGGGGACGGTGCTGTCGCATTCTCCGTGGAAGAGTCTGACGGCGGTGTGCCCCTCATACTGCTCAAGGCGGCGGATGTTGACCGCGCTGCATATCGGCTCGACGGCCGCGAAGAGGTCAGGCCAGCGCAGCATCATGTCGAGCGCCGCCATTCCGCCCATCGAAAGCCCCGTGCAGTAGAGTCTCTGCGGGTCTGCGGCTCCGGAGCTGACAAGAGAATCGACGAGTTCCTTGACCGCCCGCAGAGGGTAGGTGAGAAGCGGATTCAGGGGGAATGTCCTCACCGCGCGGTCTTCCGGACTGGTTGGATGATCCGCCTCCACCCACCATCCTTCCTGCGGGCATTGCGGCGCGAGCACAATCACGTCCTCAAGCTCCGGAGCTCCGAGAAGCAGCTCCCCGCCGTGCTTCAGCTGAGCTTCGTTGTCGCTGCCCCTCTCCCCGGCCCCGTGGAGAAAGAGCAGGAGCGGACGGCCTTTCACATCTCCAGCCGGAAGTGAAATCCTGTAGGGAATGCTGATTCCGCTTGATGCGGTGAATACGTGTGAGCCCGATGATTTTGCCTGTCCGTGTGCGGTGACGGCTGCAAGGATGGCGATGACCGCATAGGTCAGCAGTGCCGAAAATCTTTTCATGTCGAATGTAATTTGTTCAGGATGTTTTGCAAATATAGTTCATATTTTTCTTATATACGAGTCTGCATGGCGGCACTTATAGTGTCGTTCTTCTCTGTTGTAGATTCGTATTCGTTTGAGCGTCATCCTCTTACGGAAAGATTCAACATTTATAACGGCCTTTCCGACGACACCGTGAACGACATTCTCTGCGACAGCCGCGGCTTCGTCTGGGTGGCAACCTGCAAGGGACTCGACCGCTACGACGGCTACAATTTCCGGCACATAACCGTGAACGACCCGCGCCGCCTGCACGAGGACGCCGATGGCAGCATCCTTGTCGAGACTCCGGACGGGATGTACCGCCTTGATGTGCGGAACAATCAGCTTGCTCAGGTGGAACTCCGGATTCCTGCGACCGGTGGGACCGTGTTCAGCATATCCCCTGACTGGAGGCTTCTCAGGACGGATTCGTCTGACGGCAAGACCTCTCCTGTGCCGGAAGCGCGTGGGATGAAGGTCTATGATGTTCTTGTGCGGGAAAACGGGGAGATATGGTGCGCGACGCCTGACGGGGTGACGGTCTTCGATGCGGATTTCAATGAAATCGGACGCTATACGGCCGGACTCGGAAGCGGGGACATACTTCCGGAGTCCGTGAGAGTGCTGGCCGAAGACTATCTGGGCGGAGTCTGGTGCGGAACCTACTACAGCGGAATCGTCCATATAGTCGCCAATCCGGCCTCCCTCAGAATCTCTTTCCCCGAGACTCAGGATGTGAACTTCCGTCCGCGCAACATGGCCTTCGACCCCGACGGCGGCTTCCTCTATCTTACCTCCTTCGGCTCCGGACTCTACCGATTTAACCCCTCCGACGGCCGTTTCGAGAAGATTCCCCTGCCTGAGGAGTCGCGGATGAACACCCAGCTCGGAACTATGTATCTCGACGGGGACAGGCTCTGGCTCGGGAACAGGAGTCATGTCTGCGTGCTTGACCGCAGGACCTGCCGGCCTTTGGACTGTCTGACGGTTCCAGGCGGCGTGCAGGCCTTTTTTCGGGACAGGGACGGAGGATTCTGGATTTCCTGCGGCAACTCCCTTAATTACAGCGCCGGCGGAGACGGCTCTGACGGCGTTTCCGACGGGAATCATGACATTCCCGGAAGCTTCGGAAATGTCCTGGAGATAGCCCCTCATGCCTGTTCCTCTATAATTCAGGACCGCGAAGGTCGCATCTGGGCGAGCTCGTTCGTGCACGGGATAATGAAATGGGACGGAACCGCTCCCGAGTACTACAACCGTCAGAACGGCCGCTCCTGCTCCTACAAGATCTCGTCTCTTGTCCAGAGCGCTGACGGGCGGATTTGGGCGGGCACCTACGGTGACGGGCTGCTTTGCCTGTCGGAGGACGGCGACCGCTTTGTCAGGGCGGCCGGCATCGTCGGAGGACTGACCGTGCCGATATTCAGCATCGTTGCGGACGGCGACGGAATGCTGTGGATAACCACTTCTGAGTCGCTGATTCTCTTCGACCCGGCGACTGGGAGAAGCATGGAATATGGCCGGAAGGACGGGCTTGACCCCCTCTCGTTCAACTACGCGGCCGGGATTATGGGCGGCGACGGGAAGATTTATGCCGGGATGAAGGACAGGATTGTCTCATTCTTCCCCTCGGCGTTCAGAACTTCCTGCCCGGAAAGCCTGAGGATGTCGCTCACCGATTTCCGAATACTCGACGGCAAGGGCAGCGGGACCGATTCCGGGAATATCGTCACCTCCGACCGCATTGAGCTGCCTTACGGCTGCAATTCCTTTGAGATGAACGTGTCGGACATGAACTACGGTATGCCGCTAAACTCAGCGCTTCACTATCGTCTGGAGGGATTCTCTCAGGAGTGGGTGCCGGTGAAGAACGGCAGGCTCAGCTTCATTTCCCTTCCGATTGGGAAATACAGGCTTCAGATTGCGTCGGTCGATGCCGGAGGCAAATTTCGTCCGGAGACCCACGAGATTCGTTTCCGGGTGCGTCCGCCGTTCATGCTGAGCGCCGGAATGATAGTCCTGTATGTCATTCTGCTGGTGCTGACCGTGTGCCTTGTAATCCTCGCTTTCCGCAGGAAGGCTCTGCGCGAGGCCGAGTCGCGCGCGATGACGGAATCCCTCGTCCGCGAGTCGGAGAACGAAAAGAAGCTCTATGCATCGAAGGTTGAGTTCATCTCGAACATAGCCCATGAGATAAAGACGCCGCTGTCTCTGATAAAGCTGCCCGCCGAGTCGCTTGCAAGGCGTTTCCGCAATTTCTCGGACAAATCCGTCATCGAGGATGTTGAAATCATAAACAGAAACTCTGCGAAATTGGATTCCCTTTTAGACGAGCTTCTGAACATCCGGGAGTTCGATTCCATGAACTACGAGATGAACCCCGAGGACAGCAATGTCTGCTCCCTCGTCTCGGCGGTGTTCAGACGCTTTGAAATCTCCGCGCGTAAAAAGGGGGTGCGCTTCACCTCGGAAATTCCCGAGACTCCTCTGAACACATTCCTCGACAGGATGCACTTTGATAAGATTATGACTAATCTGATGTCAAATGCCCTGAAATATTCCAACCGCGAAGTGCGGCTTTCCCTGACGGCGTCCGAAGAGAGTTTCTGTATCGTGGTGGAGAATGACGGAAC
>CAVBPI010000200.1:0-998 GCA_963596955.1 bacterium
AGAAATATCTGACATATCTTCAGAATACCTATCTTTTCCAATATCTTCCGCGTTTCAGCAACAAGCTGAAACTCATGAAGAAAGCGGATGCAAAGTGCTATGTCATTGACAATGGGTTCATTATGGCACGCGCGTTTGAACTGTCAGGGAATTATGGGCATCTTCTTGAAAATATGGTCTTTATGGAACTTCTCAAACGCGGATACGATCTTAAGAAATATGAACTTTTTTATTATCGTTCACGCAATGACAAGGAGACGGATTTCGTGTGCCGGAGGGGTGTCACAATAGAACAATTGATTCAGGTTTGCTATAGCATGGACTCGAAGAGGACCTTTGACAGGGAAATCTCGGCTATTGTGGAATGTGCCGGTGAACTCAAGAACTCAAAACTGACGGTAATAACTTGGGACGAGGAGGATACTGTTACAAAATCCGGCTATACAATAAGGGTAATTCCTTTCCGCAAATGGATTTTGGAGCGAATCTGAGGGGGATTGAGCTTGATTGTCTGGCGTTTCATCTGACAATCGCGCGGCCGGTGCGGCCGTCGGCTATGACGGTGAGGGGGCGGTCGAGGCGGACGGCGCGGAGAAATTCGGTTTCATGGACGGCGGGAAGGGTGTCGAGGGCGGAGGTGTCGCAGAGGTCGGAGGGGCGGGACCATGGGTTCACATTGATGTAGCCGGCGCCTGCCGAGGTCATGTTCTGGAAGAAATGCGTTCCCTGGCTCGGCTCGATGCGGAAGTCGTCGAGGCTGCATTCCACGATGACCTTCGCTTCGGAGATGTCGCTCCACTGTACCGGCACGCCGAGAGAGGGGACGGATGAACCCCAGCGGCCGTAGCCTATGAGGACAAAATTCCTCTTCAGGCGGCGCATTTCGGCGTTGATGGCCGTGAGCGAGGCGGCGATTTCGCGGGTGCGCATCCTGTCGAACGACTCCCGTCGGAGATAGACGACGTCGCATATCCCCGTAATTTCGCCCGGCCCTATGG
>CAVBPI010000200.1:1008-5183 GCA_963596955.1 bacterium
GAACGGAGCCATGCCCCTTCCGCATCGACCTTTGACCAGTCAACCTCGCTCAGCATCCCGTCGATGGAAATCGGTCTTATCTGGAGCACGCTGAACGTCATGTCCCCGTCGTCCCTGAAATCGGCGGCGAACTCAATCTCGACCTCGCATCTTACTTCGGATTTCATGATTTCGAGCAGTGACGCGAGGATTTCGGCGAGCGGCCATGTCCTGTATTTCAGAATTCGCGCGAAGGTGATGAACTTAGGCCCCTGAGGCGCGGCGGAATCGACCATGCGCATATTTTCATAGTCCCAAGTGGAGACTACATTCCTGAATGAACGGAACTGCCTGCAGTCGGCTACCGCAATCCTTTCGAGGTTCACGGCGTCATCCACGGAGGTCCTGAACCTTTCCGGACGGAGGTTGAGGGCGAGCATGGAGGTCTGTGTCTGGGTCATCGTCAGTTCGGGCGTAGAGGTCTGGAGGACATTGCGCGGGTATTTCGGGGAAAATCTGAGCACCGTCTCGCCATCGACCACCGCCTTGCCGAGCCCGTAGGCAAGTTTCACTATGCCGTCGGCCGGAGCCTCGTTGCCGATAGGGTAGAAATTGACCGAGCGGGCGACTCCCGAGACCGCGGGGAACCACTTCCCGCAGTCCTCGCTGCCGCAGACTTCCTGAAGCACGATTGCCATCTTCTCTTCTGAAATCACGTTTGCGGTGGAGGTGATGTAGCCTCGCGAGGAGGCGAAGTAGATGGAGGCATAGACGGACTTTATGGCCTTGGAAAGCAGGCGGAGCTGCTGGTCCTCGTTGTCCGTGTGCGGAATCATGTAGGTGGAATAGACCCCGGCGAAGGGCTGGTAGTAGGAGTCTTCGAGCTTCGAGGAGGAACGGACGGCAAGGGGCTTGCGCGTGGTGCGGACAAAGACCCTCAGGGAGTCTGTCAGTTCCTTGGGCAGGGTGGAGGCGACAAATTCGGAGAGAATCTCCGCGTCGGTGATGTCCGAGCCGATGACATACTGGAGGCCGTTCTCGAGAATGAAGCGGTCGAACCAGTCGGTTGTGACCACGATTGTGCGCGGAACGGCTATGCGGACATTCTCCCAGCGGTCGTAGAGGTTGTATTTGTGCAGGATGTGATTGAGGAAGGCGAGTCCCCGCGCCTTGCCTCCGAGCGAGCCGTCGCCGAGCCGGGCGAAGCGTATCGTGTCGTTGTAGCTCCCGTCGTCAAAGCGTGCTATGACCCCCATTCCCTGGCTGATGCGGAAGTCCCTGATGAGCCTGAGGTAGGTTTCCCGTGCGGCGGGGATGTCCTTCTCGTCTTTAAGGCAGATGGGGCGGAACTTGCCCGCCAGTGTGAACAGTCCGCGGGCGTAGAGCCAGCGGGAGATGTAGTTCCTGTCGGAGAGACTGCGGAGCGCGTCGTCGGGGAGGCTGCGGACGATTTCCTCGAAGTCCCGCAGGTTGTGACCCCTGGCGATGATTTCCCCGCTTTCCGGTTCCGTGGCGATGAAGTCTCCGAATCCGAATTTCCTGCCTATGTACTCGCCAAGCTCGTGGGTGAGCGTCTTTGATGACTTGAGTATGAAGCCGGCACCGAGGCTCTCGGCCGTCCGCCTCATGCTCTCCTGCGAGGACTGCATGAGAAACGGCATCGTCGGGTCCTCACCGCGCACGAGGCGGCAGAGGTCAACCCCGGCGTCGCTCTTCTCCGTGTCGGGACTGTCGCCCTTGTGGAGCACGAAGCCTATGTCGGAGATGATTCCGAGCAGGTTGCCGCCGTATCGGCGGTAGAGCTCGACGGCCTCGTCGTAGCAGGTCGCGAGCAGAATCTTGGGGCGTGAGCGCTTGCGCTGAATCTGCTGTTCCTCGTTGAGGGTGTCGCGGACGGCCTCGCTGTTCTGCTGGAGGACGAGCTTGTAGAGCAGCGGGAGGTAGGTGGAGTAGTAGCGCACGGAGTCCTCGATGAGCAGGATTGCCCGCGCCCCCATTCCGAGTATGTCGCTGTCGGCGTTGAGCCGGTCTTCGAGCAGCTTGATTATGGCTATGATGACGTCGGTGTTGTTGTCCCAGCAGAACACATAGTCGATGCAGGACGTGTCCCGGCTGGCGATTCTGCGATAAATCTCCTTCGAGAACGAACAGAGCAGGACTATCGGGGTCTCCGGGGATATGGACCTGACCTGACGGGAAAAATCGAACACATCGACCTCTCCGAGATTGTACATCGTGATTATGAGGTCATAGCGCGTTTCCCCGCCTATTTTTTCGAACGCCTCGGCCGGGGTGCCGGCCCGCTCGATGGACGGGGGATTGCTGAGGTTCAGTTCGGAATATTCCCTTGTGATTCTGTACTCTATGTGTCCGTCCTCTTCGAGCGCGAAGCTGTCGTAGCTGTTGCAGACGAGGAGGATTTTCCGGATTCTCCGGGACATCAGGGCGTTGCGGCTTTTCATTGTGCGCAAAGATTTCTCACTTCGTTCGAAATGACAGTTATGAGGCCGTTCGAAATGACAGTTATGAGGTCGTTCGAGGTGACTGTTATAAGGTCGGAGGCGTCTATACAAGTCCCTGGTCGAGCATGGCGTTCGCGACCTTGATGAAGCCGGCGATGTTCGCGCCCTTGACGTAGTTGATGTAGCCGTCCGGCTCGGTGCCGTATCTGAGGCAGACCGCGTGGATGTCGGACATGATTCTGTGCAGTTCCGCATCGACCTGCTCTGCCGTCCATTGGCTGCGGATGGAGTTCTGGCTCATCTCAAGTCCGGAAGTCGCCACTCCGCCGGCGTTCGAGGCCTTGCCCGGAGAGTAGAGCAGGCGTGCCTTCTGAAATACTGCGATTGCCTCAGGTGTCGTCGGCATATTCGCTCCCTCCACGACGCAGGTGCAGCCTCCCTTCACAAGCGCCTCGGCGTCAGGGAGCTCAATCTCGTTCTGCGTCGCGCATGGGAGGGCAATGTCGCAGGCAATCTTCCACGGGCGCTCGCCGGGATAATACACGGCATTCGGATATTTTTCGGCATATTCCCGAATCCTTCCGCGCCTGATGTTCTTGAGTTCGAGGACATATTTCATCTTTTCCTCCGTAAGTCCCTCAGGGTCATGGATGAACCCGTCCGAATCGGAGAGCGTCACGACCTTGGCCCCGAGCCTCATCGCCTTCTGCGCGGCATACTGGGCAACATTTCCGGAACCGGAGACGAGCACGGTCTTTCCCTCGAAGCTTTCTCCGCGCGTGGCGAGCATTTCCTGGGCGAAGTAGCAGACACCGTAGCCGGTGGCTTCCGGACGCAGACGGCTGCCGCCCCATCCGAGACCCTTTCCGGTGAGCGTGCCGGTAAATTCGTTACGCAGGCGCTTGTACTGGCCGAAGAGGTAGCCCACTTCGCGCCCGCCTACTCCTATGTCGCCCGCCGGAACGTCGGTGTCCGGGCCGATGTGCCTCTGCAGTTCCGTCATGAAGCTCTGGCAGAAGCGCATGACCTCGGCGTCGGACTTGCCCCTCGGGCTGAAGTCGGAGCCGCCCTTCGCCCCGCCCATCGGCAGTGTGGTGAGCGCGTTCTTGAAGGTCTGTTCGAAGGCGAGGAACTTCATGATGCTCAGATTGACGCTGGAGTGGAAGCGGAGCCCGCCCTTGTACGGGCCTATCGCGCTGTTCATCTGAACTCGGAAGCCTCTGTTTATATGAATCTCGCCCCTGTCGTCCGTCCACGGGACACGGAACATGATGACGCGCTCCGGCTCGGCCATGCGTTCGAGTATTTTCTGGTCCATCAGGTGAGGGTATTCCACGACATAGTCGGCGACGCTCTCCACGACCTCTCTCACCGCCTGATGAAACTCTTTCTCTCCAGGATTTTTCGCGACAAGCTCGGCCATGAACCTGTCGGCATAGTTTTTCGCAAATTTTTCCATATCTTTAGTCTCTATCATTTGAAACAGTTCTGCGGTAGTCGCTCGGAGCCATTCCGTAGCGTCTCTTGAAGTCCTTGCGGAAGTTGGAACTGTCGTTGTAGCCGACACTGTCGCTGACCTGCTCAACGGTCATTTCCGGAGATTCCGCGAACAGACGGCCTGCCTCCTCAAGCCTCAGTGAATTTCTCCATGTGCGGAAGTCGGTGCCGAGCTCGTCTTTCATGTAGCGGCGCATCATCACGACATCGACCCCTATTTTCTCCAGCGTCTCGGTG
>CAVBPI010000201.1:0-5161 GCA_963596955.1 bacterium
GCTATGTGAGCGACCGCCGCTACTGCGCTGCATACGCGCGTGAGAAGGCCTCGATTTCGGGCTGGGGAGAGGTGAAGATACGCCATGCGCTCTCGTGCAAGGGCATTTCGCGCGATGACATTGATGCCGGGCTTGCCGAAATTGACACCGACCGGGCCGCCGCAAGGCTCGAAAGGCTGCTCGCGACCAAGCGGAAGGCTCTCGGTGACGACCCGCAGTGGAAGATCAAGCTGCTGCGTTTCGCACTTGGCAGGGGCTACAGGTACGATGAGGTAGCTGATGCCGTCTCGGCTATGGAGAAGACCAAAAATTAGAATATAGGCTTATGAAATACAGAAAACTTACGGAAAGTGAAATCACGACACTGGAGTCGCAGTCGTGTTCCGCCGATGACTGGGCGGAGATAGTGGTCGGTGACGGCTTCTCGACTGACCATGTGCGTTCCGTGCGCTTTTCCGGAAAAGTCCGCATCGGGGCTTTCAACAAGGAATTCATGCTTCCCGGGGGAATGAGGAAGCATTCGGGTCTCTATCACGCGACCCTGCACAATGTCACCGTGGGCGACGACTGCTGCATCGAGAATGTCAAGAACTATATCGCCAATTATGAGATAGGCCATGACTCGTTCATCGAGAATGTCGATATAATCCTTACGGATGGCCCCTCATCGTTCGGAAACGGCGTCGAGGCTTCGGTCCTCAACGAGACCGGGGGGCGCGAGGTTGTCATATTCGACAGGCTCACGGCACAGACCGCCTACATCATGGCTCTCTACCGCCATCGTCCGGAACTCATCGGCAGGCTCCGCGAACTCATCGGGAAATATGTCGTCGGGGTTTCTTCTTCGACGGGATATATCGGCTCGAACGTGACCATCGTCGATGCCGGGTACATAAAGAACGTGAAGGTCGGCGATTTCTGCAAGATTGAGGGTGCTGCGCGGCTCAAGAACGGAAGCCTCAACTCCAACGAAATCGCTCCGGTTCACATCGGCGTCGGCGTGATAGGTGATGACTTCATAGTATGCAGCGGTTCCTCCGTAGAGGACGGCGTGACCTTCTCCCGCTGTTTCGTTGGGCAGGCCTGCCATCTCGGGCACAACTATTCGGCCTCCGACTCGCTCTTCTTCAGCAACTGTCAGGGCGAAAACGGCGAGGCCTGCGCGATATTTGCCGGCCCCTATACGGTCACGCACCACAAATCGACGCTCCTTATCGCAGGAATGTTCTCGTTCATGAACGCCGGCTCAGGCTCGAACCAGAGCAACCACATGTACAAGCTCGGGCCTATTCATCAGGGAATCATGGAACGCGGGGCCAAGACGACGTCGGACTCCTACATCCTCTGGCCGGCCAAGGTCGGCGCCTTTTCCCTTGTGATGGGGCGTCATGTCAGCCATCAGGACACTTCCGACCTGCCTTTTTCCTATCTCATCGAGAATCAGGGCACTTCCTACATCATGCCGGGCGCGAACCTCAAGTCGGTCGGGACAATCCGTGACGCGAAGAAATGGCCTCAGAGGGATGGTCGCAGGGATCCGGACAAGCTGGACATGATAAACTACAACCTGCTGAGCCCATATACCGTGAACAAGATGCTCCGGGCCATGGAAATCCTCCGCGCCCTTCAGAAGACTTCCGGTGAGAACTCGGCCTCATATTCCTATCAGAGCGGCGTCATAAAGAGGACTTCGCTTCTCAAGGGACTGAAGTATTATGGGCTTGCCGTTGATAAGTTTCTTGGCAACTCGTTCATAACCAAGCTGATGAATGTTGAATTTCGGGATATTGAGGGTCTCCGTGCGGCTTTGAGGCCGGAGTCGGATACCGGACTCGTGCATTGGGTCGATCTTGCAGGACTGATTGCCCCGCGTTCGGCGGTGGAGAGCCTTATGGACAGGATTCAGAACGGAGAAATTTCGTCTGTGGATGAGATTACCTCCGGATTTGCCGGGATTCACGGAAAGTATTATGAGTATGAGTGGACATGGGCATACAGAATCATACGGGAGTATTACGGAATAGACCTCGCAGTGGCCTCCGCGGAGGATATGCTCGGTCTTGTCGGGCGCTGGAAGGATTCTGTGGTCACGCTTGACAACATGGTCTATGAAGACGCCCGCAAGGAGTTCGGCCTCTCCGCGATGACCAGTTTCGGCGCCGACGGAGGTGAGCAGCGCCGGATTCAGGACTTCGAGCAGGTGCGCGGTTCAAGCTTCGAGTCCAATTCGTTCGTCGCGTCAATCAGGGAACATATTGAAACCAAGTCGAGGCTCGGCGAGGCCGCGGCCGCGAAAATAAAGGCGATTGTATGATATGAAAAAGTTTTGGAGAAAAAAGTCCGCGACGGATGCGGCTGAGAACGGTAAAAACGGGAACAATAAAAAAGAGCGCGGTAAGAAAGGCCGGGGAAAATATATACTTATTGCTGACAACGGCGCGACGAAGTGCGACTGGGCGGTAATCGGCCCGGGCGGCAAGGTGGATAGATTTGAGACTCAGGGCGTGAACTTGGCGCTGTCTGCTCCTGATGAAATTGTGTTCGCCGTGCATTCCGCCTTCGCGCAGTTCGCCGCGCTGCATGCTTCGGATCGTCTGGTGTCATTGAGCACGAGCGAAGACGGAAAAACCTGCCTTACGGTAGAAAGCGTTTCGGAAATATGGTTTTATTCTGCGGGGGCGACATCCGGGAAGGCCGTGGAGACGCTGGAATATGCCTTCGGGTTCATGTTCCCGAAAGCCGTGGTGAATGTCCTTTCGGATTTGCTCGGGGCGGCGCGTGCCTTGTGCGGAACAGAGCCCGGAATCGTGGGGATATTGGGCACCGGGTCGAACAGCTGCTTTTATGACGGGAAGGATATTGTGAAGGCGGGACGTGGCGGCGGGTTTATCCTCGGCGACGAGGGCTCCGGCGCATGGTTCGGAAAGACGCTGCTGGCCGATTATGTGCGAAATCTGATTCCGAAGGATATGCTTGAACCCCTGGAAAAGAGGTTTTCGCTCTCTTATGAGACTGTCATCGAAAAGGTCTATCGCTCGGAGGCCCCGAGCCGCTACCTCGCCTCCTTTTTCCCTTTCATCTACAAATGGGCGAGGCCGGAGTCGGAGGACGAATTTGATGACATGGAGGTTACTGTCGCCGGACAGGAGTACGCCGGTCTTTTTCTTTGTGAAGGAATCATGACATTTTTTGACAGGTGCCTGCATTATCAGGACTTTGATTTCGAGCGCTACCCTGTCTATCTCTGCGGCTCGATTGCCTGGCTATGTCGCAATGAGATAGAGCATCGTGCTTCCTCCCTCAAAATGACTGTCGGCAAAATTGTGAAATCTCCGATTGACGGATTGATAGAATATCATTTGAAGAATGAAGATAACTGAACAGCAATCGAATTACAGCAACTTGGACGCTATGACGACCGAGGAAATCCTGGAGGGCATCAACAATGAGGACAGGACGGTTCCCGAGGCTGTCGGCACCGTCATTCCGGAGATAGGGATGCTTGTCGATGGCGTGGTATCCCGCATGAGGCAGGGCGGACGGCTGTTTTATATCGGCGCTGGCACGAGCGGCAGGCTCGGAGTGGTCGATGCCTCGGAGATTCCTCCGACATTCGGTGCTCCGTCCGACCGCGTCATAGGCCTTATAGCCGGCGGTGACGGTGCGATACGTCGGGCTGTGGAGGGCGCGGAGGACGACCCGGAGCAGGGCTGGAAGGATGTGCAGGCGTTCAGCCCGACTCCTGCGGACACGCTCGTGGGCATAGCCGCCTCGGGAACGACCCCTTATGTAATAGGTGCGGTGAAGGCCGCACGCGAAAAGGGACTTCTGACGGCCTGCATAACCTGCAACCAGGACACGCCTCTTGCCGAAGCCGCCGAGATTCCGATAGCCGCAGTCGTCGGGCCGGAGTTCGTCACGGGCAGCACCCGCATGAAGGCCGGAACCGCCACCAAACTGATTCTGAACATGATTTCCACTGCGGTGATGATCCGGCTCGGTCATGTGCGGGGCAACCGCATGATTGATATGCAGCTGACCAACAGCAAGCTGATTGACCGTGGCACGCGGATGATAATGGCGGAAACCGGCCTGAAGGACTATGACCGCGCACGTGAACAGCTGCTTGAACATGGTTCCGTTCGTCGTGCCGTCGATTCGTTCGTTGGAGATTCCAGCGGAGATTCAGTCATATAACCCGATGCGGATACGCACAATTTTTGTATCTTTGTCCCCGTTGTGGCCGGGCAGGCCGTTGTGCTGACACACAGGTATTCAATTAACAAAACTCTAAAGGAATGAAAGTAAAGACATTCTTCTCCGCGCTTGCGCTGATTGCTTCGCTCGCGCTTCCGAATGCCGCTAATGCGGATTCATCGATTCCGAGACCGGAATACCCGCGTCCTCAGTTTGAACGTGCCGACTGGGTCAATCTCAACGGCGAATGGACTTATTCCATTGACAATGTAGCGTCGGGCTATGAAAAGGGATTTTTCAAAACCGATGGCTTCGACGGCAAGATTCTCGTTCCGTTCTCACCGGAGAGCAAGCTTTCGGGCGTGGGACACACGGATTTCATCACGGGAATATGGTATCACAGAAACATAACCGTGCCCGCTGAATGGGAGGGACGAAACGTACGTCTTAATTTCGGCGCGGTGTATTATAGCTCAGAGATTTACATTGACGGCAAACTTGTCGGGCGCCATTTCGGCGGCACAAGTTCATTCTCATTCGACGTCACTTCTTTCGTGAAGGCAGGACAGACCCACAGCCTCGTCGTATATGCAACAAGCGACCTCCGCAGCGGAAAACAGCCTGCCGGAAAGCAGTCGCTCCAGTTCAATTCGAGAGCCTGCAACTACACCCGCACCACGGGAATCTGGCAGACCGTGTGGATGGAGCCGGTCAGCGAAAACGGACTGAAGCAGGTTCAGGTGGATACCGACATCGACCAGGGACAGATTGTCATGAAGCCTCTCTTCTTCCATGAGGGAAAATCCGCACTCAAGGTCACGGTCACTGACCCGACCTCCCCGAAGAAGCCGGTGGCTCAGAAGACAGTCGTTGCGGCCAACAATTCAGTGGTGGTGCTTCCGATGAAGAAGTTCCGCACTTGGAGCCCGGAGGATCCGTTCCTCTACGACGTGAAGTATCAGGT
>CAVBPI010000202.1:0-4073 GCA_963596955.1 bacterium
GTCCCGCGGTCGTAATAACGTCATATCTTATGACAAATTTGATGCGGTTGCCCTGTCAAATTTGACGCGACAAATCAAGAATAGGGGCATTTTGACGCATCGGGAATATGGCATAATGCTTGACGAATATATATTATACGCACGAGATTCGCCCCATGCTGACATTTTGTCAGTAGGGGATGTTGTGCGGAATTTGATATAGACAGAAAAAGATAGACAGGAAAATAGACACACAGAAAGGGATAGAATATGAAAAATTTGTTCAAAGATGATTTTTTGTCACCGTCGGGAGCGGAGGTCAGCGTGATTCCGGTCGCGTCGCCGGACGGGCCGATGCAGGGGGTCAAGGACGAGGAACTGCCTGATTCACTGCCGATTCTGGCACTGAGAAACGCCGTCCTGTTCCCGGGTACCGTATATCCGATTATCATCGGAAGGGAGAAGTCCCTGAAGCTCATTCAGGAAGCGGAGAAGAAGAACCTGTTCATCGGAGCTGTGCCGCAGAAGGATTTCAGCGTCGAGGAGCCTAAGGCCGAGGACCTGTTCGAATTCGGAACAGTAGCGAAGATTCTCCGGACGCTGGAGATGCCGGACGGGACGCTCACCGCCATACTTCAGGGATTCAAGAGGTTCAGGATTGAGGAAATATATGAATATGAGCCTTATATGCTCGGGCGGGTCACCTACCTCAACGACGAGAAGCCGGAGGGGAACGACAGCATCGTGAAGATAACCGCAGACCTGATAAAGGAGAAGGCCGTCTATATTTCCAAGAACGCGTCGTTCATGCCGAAGGAGGCCGTCAGCGCGTTGAAATCCATCGACAACTTCGAATTTCTCGTCAATTTCGTGGCGGCGACGATTGACTTTGAAGACTACGCCGGAAAGGCCGGGCTGCTCAGCATATCCTCAGTCCGGGAAAGGGGCGAGAGGCTGCTGGAACTGCTTGTGAACCAGTCGGAAATCGTCAAGCTCAAGAACGAGATTAACCAGAAGGTCAAGGGCGACATGGACCAGCAGCAGAGGGAGTACTACCTCAACAGCCAGCTGCGCACCATTCAGGAAGAGCTCGGAATGGACGAGATGGAAGAGATGGACAAGCTCCGCGACAAGGCGGCGAAGAAGAAATGGTCCAAGGAGACGCAGGAGATTTTCGAGAAGGAGATGGTGAAGCTCGAACGCCAGAACCCGAACTCTCCGGAGTACAGCACGCAGCTCAACTTCCTTCAGTTCATGGTGGACCTTCCGTGGAACGAGTTTTCCGAGGATAACCTCGACCTCAGACACGCGAAGGAAGTGCTCGACAGGGATCACTACGGGCTGGACACGGTGAAGGACAGAATCATAGAGTACCTTGCGGTGCTCAAGCTCAAGGGCAACATGAAGTCGCCGATTCTCTGTCTCTACGGTCCTCCGGGAGTGGGCAAGACCAGCCTCGGCAAGTCAGTCGCGGCGGCTCTCGGCAGGAAGTACATCAGGATTTCCCTCGGCGGAATGCATGACGAGTCGGAGATTCGCGGACACAGGAAGACCTACATCGGGGCGCTTCCGGGACGCATACTGAACGGAATCATGAGGGCAGGGACATCGAATCCGGTGATTGTCCTCGACGAAATCGACAAGATTGGCAACGATTTCCACGGCGACCCGTCGTCAGCCCTCCTTGAGGCGCTTGACCCGGAGCAGAACACGACCTTCCACGACAACTACCTCGACATGGACTACGACCTGTCGAACGTGCTCTTCATCACCACGGCCAACACGACATCGACAATCCAGCCGGCTCTCCGCGACCGTATGGAGATGATTCCGGTGAGCGGCTACCTCGCCGAGGAAAAGATGGAGATTGCACGGCACTACCTCATCCCCAAGCAACTTGAGGAACACGGGCTCAAGAAGGACCAGCTGAAGATAGGCAAGCCAGCCCTGACTGCAATCATCGAGGAATACACCCGCGAGTCCGGCGTGCGCAGCCTTGAGAAGCAGATTGCGAAGATTGCCCGCGTCACGGCGAAGAAGATTGCCCTCGAAGAGGAGAGGCCGGAGACCATCAGGCCGGCCGACCTGAAGGAATATCTCGGGCTGCCTACCGCGTTCCACGACAAGCAGCGCGGCAACGAGGCGCCGGGCGTGGTCACGGGACTTGCCTGGACGGAAATGGGCGGAGAGATTCTGTTCATAGAGAGCTCGATAAGCAAGGGCAAGGGCGTGCTCACGATGACGGGCAACCTCGGCGACGTGATGAAGGAGTCCGCCACGATTGCCTACCAGTACATCAAGGCTCATCCGGAACTTACCGGACTGTCCTACGAGCAGTTCGCCGAGAAGGATGTCCATGTCCATGTGCCTGAGGGCGCGGTTCCTAAGGACGGCCCTTCCGCCGGCATCACGATGGTAACCTCGATGGTCTCAGCATTCCGAGGCCGGCAGATTCGCAGCGGCTTCGCGATGACGGGCGAGATGACCCTGCGCGGCAGGGTTCTGCCTGTCGGCGGCATAAAGGAGAAGATTCTCGCGGCGAAGAGGTCCGGAATCCACACGATTGTGATTTCGGAGGACAACCGCAAGGATGTGGAGGACATCAAGCCCATTTACATCAAGGGGCTGGAGTTCATATATGTTAAGAATATCTCAGATGTTCTAACCGCAGTGTTTGAATGATATGAATGTAAAGATTGAAGAATCGTGGAAGGAGGCGCTGGCGGCGGAGTTCGAGAAGCCGTATTTCGCCGAGCTCGTGAAATATCTTCACGCCGAGAAGGCTGCCGGGGCGACGGTATATCCTCCCGGCAAGGACATCTTCAGGGCTTTCGAGCTGACGCCTATCGACAAGGTGAAGGTCGTGATTCTGGGGCAGGACCCGTATCACGGCTACGGGCAGGCTATGGGTCTGTCCTTTTCGGTGCCGGACAATGTCCCCGCGCCGCCGTCCCTGAAGAATATATTCAAGGAAATCAGCGACGACCTCGGAGTGCAGATGTCCGGACGGCCGAATCTCGAAGGCTGGGCAAGGCAGGGCGTGCTGCTTCTCAACGCGATTCTCACCGTGCGCGCCGGCTCTCCGACATCGCACAGCAAGATTGGCTGGGAGACCTTCACGGACGCGGTGATACGCTGCATCTCGGACAACTGCGACGGCGTGGTGTTCATGCTCTGGGGCAGCTTCGCCAGGAGCAAGCGCGAACTTATTGACGGACAGAAGCATCTGGTGCTCGAAGCCGCGCACCCCTCCCCTCTTGCACGCGGAGCCTTCTTCGGGTGCAGGCATTTCTCAAAGGCAAACGAATGGCTCGCGGCTCACGGCAGGGAGCCGATTGACTGGAGGCTGTGACGGCGGAGCATTTTGTTTTTGACAACATGGACGATGAGACACGTTCACAGGCAAGACACTCACGGACAAGATATTCACAGACAAGACATTTACCAAGATATGAGCATTGACACGAAACAGCATACGCCCCGCAAGGCATTGTTTCCCGGTTCGTTCGACCCGTTCACGGCAGGGCATCTGAACATCCTCAAGCGAGCTCTCACGATGTTCGACGAGGTTGTTGTGGCGGTGGGAATCAACAGCGACAAGCGGGGGTTCTACGACAACGAGAAGAGGCTGCAAATCATCCGCGAGGCGACGGCGGGGCTTGAGGGCGTGACGGCCCTTGCCTATGACCGCCTGACCGTCGATTTATGCCACGAACTCGGCATTCATCACATCGTGAGGGGCGTCAGGAACATGATTGACTTCGAGACGGAACGCTCCATAGCCGACGCGAACCGCCGCATAGCCCCGGACATCGACACGGTCATCATCCCGACCGCGCAGGAATATGCCCACATCTCCTCCACCGCAGTCCGCGACATCATCAAGCACGGCGGCGACTACTCCGCCTTCATCCCGGAGGGCATAAAACTTTGAAAAAACCTGTCATGTCAAACGGAGTGAGACATCTTTGCGCAGTGACAATCAGCTGTCTGGCATTCTGCATCGCAGCAGCGGCCCAGACCCGCGACGAGGTTCTCAAAGAGTACCTGACCGCGATTGACGGCTATGACATCCACACAAAAATCGAGGAATG
>CAVBPI010000202.1:4083-5115 GCA_963596955.1 bacterium
GACTTCATTCTCGGCAGCTGCGACTCCGCCTCCCTGTCCGAGACGGCGCTGAAGGTCTTCAGGCACTTCCGCGACTCGAAGCTGATGGGCGACGAGAATGTGGCGGTTCACATCGCAGATAAATGGATACTCGGGAATGGACGCTCATATTCTGAAGCCGGGGTCGGCCATGAGTCCATGATTTCTGACAGCACGCTCGCTGCTGTCCGCAGCTATGCCGACTTCAACCGCGCGTCCCTTCTCGGCTCGAAGGCCCCGCTTCTCCCGAAAGCCGGACTCGAAGGTTTCAGCACCGAGAAGCCTACCGTTCTCTGGTTCTATGACACGGATTGCGCGAAATGCAAGATAGAGAGCATACGGCTCGAAGACTTCTTCCGCCGCCGAAACGACTGCGCGCTCGTGACTTTCTGCATCGGGAACGACTCCGGCAAATGGAAGGAATTTCTCCGAAGCCATTTCACCGGCATTCCGGACGCGCGCCACCTCAGCGACCCTTTGGAAGCCACGGACTTCCGCCACAAATATTCCGTCACAGCGACCCCGAGGATGTTCCTCATCGACACCAAGGGCACGATCATAGGCAGGATGCTTGACACAGAGTCTCTGGAACTGCTGCTTGAAGAGCGGACAAGCCGCGAGAAAGCCGCCGTCACCGACCTGTTCTACAAACTGATTCCGCTCCGTGGAGAAGACGCGAAGAACGCCCTCGCCTACCTCATCGACACCCGCATCCTCTGCGAAAACTCCCCGTTCAACACCGCCGAGGACTCGCTTATGGTAGTGAACTTCGCCATCATCCAGAAGGAACTCCTCTCAAAGGCCCGTCCCGGCACAAAGATAGCCCCGCTGAAAGTCAGGGCCTCCCTCAACGGCCGCAAACCCGGGACCTACCGCCTCGACCACCTCAGCCGCGCTCCCGGAAGGCTTCGCCCAAGGCACCCGTCCTCAACACGCAAGGAAGCGAGGGAAATCAACGGCAAAACCGTCATCATCCTCCACACAGCCGGCTGCCACCAGTGCGAGGCCGAGCTC
>CAVBPI010000203.1:0-5096 GCA_963596955.1 bacterium
GCCTTTATGACGGCATCGGAGTCCTTGAAGTATTTCTGGGTATTCATATAATGAATCAGGAACCAGAACTCGATGGTGGGCATACTGTCGCAAATGAACACACGGTCGTTCTTTGCGTATCGCACCTTCATATCCTGAAGCTTTTTACTTCGTTCCTCGTTGGCTCTGGTTATGTCTGCATCACAGACACATACGGCAATGCCTCCATTTTGAAGCACCCAGTCGATGAGCTTTTCCATATCCTCGTATGATTGATGTGCGAAAAAACGCGGCTTGCAATCATATCGATATCCTTTGACCCTACGAAGATGATCAAAATACCAACGTTCGGTGAGACCCTCTCCAATAACCGTAATTCGTGAGCGTTTTATTTCGCGCTCTTTCCTTACTCTCGCCATAACCTTATATGTATATTTCAGGAACGGCGCCAAACTGACCGTTCTTATATGACTTGCGGATGGAAGACAACTTGTTAAGTCCCTTGAAATCTGTTAGGGGATAAAGTTCGGTGTTGCCGTCCTCCTTCTTCTCTGTGAACCAGACCGAGTCTTTGCCGAAGAGGTCATTCACGTCAAGGCTATCCAACAGGGGGTCATAATGGGTGGTAACAAGCAGCTGGGAGCGGTTGTCGTTCACTTTTAGGAATTCGTTGAGTACGAAATCCAGCAAGGATGGATGTAGCGAAGCCTCAACCTCGTCAACATGCAGGAAGGCCTGCTCTTTAATCGCCGTATATATAGCGGACTCAATCTCTATTACACGAGTAGTCCCGTTAGATTGTCTGCTCTCCGGGAGAATGTACTCTTCTTCTCCTCGTGCGTTCTTGACCCGCACCTTGAAGCCAGTATCAATATCTTTGATGGCACCGCTGGATAGGATTTCCGCTTTCAGATCTTCATCTATTGAGGTGGCCTCGGAGACCATTTTAAGTTGCTGCTCATTCAACGTGTGGGCGGTTTCCTTTACGCTGACATCGGCAATTCTCAAGTCGGCCGTTTTGATGAATGATGTCAAGTAATTCCGGAAATCTTCATCTTTTAGCATTTTCTCCTTTGCGTAGCCGGAAAGCTCTGTGCTGCGATTGATGCCTGGCATAAGCTTTTCATTAATCCAGCGGATAACATCATTGACGCGCTCGATGGAAATGTTCACCTTCGTCATGGACGCGAAGAAAGACATGTTCTTCCAGCAGTTGAGATTGATGGCGTCGATTTCAGCTGCTTTAAGCTTCACTGCGGCAGGATTGAACTTGACAATTGACTGCCCCTCGGCATACTCGCGCCAGAATATTCGAGTAGGTTGAGGGGAAGGATAATCGTAGAAGTACAAAGACTCGCTGGAAACCCTTTCTTTGTTGAGGCTGAGTTTGTACCAATAGCGGACATCGCCAACATAGAACTTCATTTCGAAAACAGAGTCCTCCGAAGGTGTATTCTTATCCAGCAGGAAGGGAATCACGCGAGTGGACAAGTCGTTCCGTCTGGGAACCTGCGTCCAGAACCGGCGCAGGAAATCTAATACCTCCAACAAGTTTGACTTGCCGGAAGCATTCGCTCCGAACACAACGGCAAACCGCAGGATTTTAGTGCCGTCGGCCATAGTGGCTACACGGTTGATAGGCTCGTCCTTCGTAGGCTCAAAGCTAAATATGGCTTCGTCCCGGAATGACAAAAAGTTCTTGAATTTCAGTTCCTGTATCATGGCGTGTCAGTTTTCTTAATATCGACTGCGAAGATAATGATTTTGGGGATTTCTTGAATAAAATAGCGAAATATTGTTATTTTATTTATTGAAATTATAATATATGTAGCCAATGTGAGAATAAACTGACAAAATATCATGTGTTTTATTGGGGGCGCCTGCGCCTACAGGATGAGGCTGAAGAGGCGGAAGGTGGCGAAGGAGAAGAGCCAGGCGAGGGCGAGGGTCATGGCGGCGGAGAGGAAGGCCCATTTCCAGCCGCCGGCCTCGTGACGGATGGCGAAGAAGGTCGCTATGCACGGGAGGTAGAGCAGGATGAACACCATGTAGGCGAGCGCGGCCGCCGGGGTCGTGTGCTTCTGGAGCGCCCTCTGAAGGTGGCTGGTGTCTTCATCTTCTGTTACCGCCGCGGCCGCGTCATCCTCGCTGTACATGATGCCGAGCGTGCTGACAATCAGCTCCTTGGCTCCTACGCCGGAGAGAATGCCGATGTCCATCTTCCAGTCAAAGCCGAGAGGCGCGAGGGCTGGCTCGACGGCCTTGCCGAGATAGCCGAGGAAGGAGTTCTCCTGCTGCTCCTCGGCGGTAGGGTACTTGTCGTGGTTCGGGAAATAGCTCAGGAACCAGATTGCAATCGAGCAGACGAGAATCACGCCGCCGATCTTGGACAGATACTCCTTGCACTTCTCCCATGTGTGACGGAACACCGCCTTGGAGGTCGGAATCCTGTACGGGGGCAGCTCCATGACGAACGGGAGGTCGTCGTCCTTGATGAAATGGCTCAGGATGCGGGCGCTGATGACCGCGAGCGCGATGCCGAGGACATACAGGCCGAGCAGCACGATGCCGGCGTGGTGCGGGAAGAACGCCGCCGTGAGAAGTATATAGACCGGAAGCCTTCCGGAGCAGGACATGAACGGAATCACGAGAATCGTCAGCAGGCGGCTCTTGCGCGACTCGATGGTGCGCGTCGCCATGATTGCCGGCACGTTGCAGCCGAAGCCCATAATCATAGGTATGAATGACTTGCCGTGGAGTCCCATCTTGTGCATCAGACGGTCCATGATGAACGCCGCCCGGGCCATATATCCCGAATCCTCAAGCAGCGAGATGAAGAGGTAGAGCAGCAGGATGTTCGGCAGGAATACCAGCACGCTGCCCACTCCGCCGATGATTCCATCGACAATCAGGTCCCGCAGCCACCAGTCGCCCATGAAGCCGCTGACCATCTCCCCGAGCTTGTCGATGCACCACTGAATCCAATCGACCGGATAGGCTCCGAGGGTGAACGTGCCCTGGAATACGATGAAAAGCAGCACGAGGAAAATCGGGAACGCCAGCCACCTGTTCGTGACCACCGCGTCAATCTTCTCCGAAAGGGTCTTCTGCTCGTGCCCCTTGTCGTTGCGCTTCCATGTCTCCGCGAGCGCACCCTGGATGAATGCATATTTCGCCTCCACAATCGCCGTCTCCGCCGACATCCCGAGCATATCCTTGAGCCTCTTCTGCTCCTCGAAGCGCGCGGCAATGATTTCGTCGCGGTTCGGAAGCGCCTCCACGACCTTGGCGATGTCGCTGTCGTTTTCGAGATACTTGATTGCAAGGTAGCGCGTCGAGTATTTCTGACGGATTTCGTCGTCCTTCTGGATAATCAGCTTGATGCGGTCGATGCTCTGCTCCAGTTCCGGCCCGTGGTTGATGTGGATGTGGCGCGAAAGCTCCGGCGTATTGTGCTCATAGACAGCGATTACCGTGTCGAAGAGCTTGTCGATTCCCTCGCCCGTGCGGCTTACCGTAGGCACAATCGGGAGTCCGAGCAGATAGCCCAGCTGCTTGGTGTCCAGCTGGTCACCGCTCGCCTTGAGCTCGTCATACATGTTCAGCGCGACCACCATCCTGAGGTTCATGTCGATGACCTGCGTCGTCAGGTAGAGGTTGCGCTGAAGGTTCGACGCGTCGATGACGTTGATGACGACGTCCGGAGTTTCGTCGATGAGGTTCTTCCTCACATAAAGTTCCTCGGGGCTGTATGCCGACAGGGAATATGTTCCCGGCAAATCGACGAGGGTGAAGGTATATCCCCCGTGTTCAAAGACCCCCTCCTTCGCATCTACCGTCACTCCGCTGTAGTTTCCGACGTGCTCGTGGGCGTTCGCCGCGATGTTGAAGAGCGACGTCTTTCCGCAGTTCGGGTTTCCGACGAGCGCGACTCTGATTGACTTTCTCTTCTTATCGACGAGCGCGTTTATCTCTTCGTCCGAAAACTCCGAATCCTTGTCCTGTCCGGAAATATCCTTTCCCACAGTGTCTGAATTTTCGGGATTATATTTTTTCGTGTCCTCGCAATCGTCGGCCTCAATCGCCCTGCGCGGCTGCGACGGCCCGAACGCCTCCGGATTCTCCTTGAGCATCTCCCTTGCCTCCTCGCGGGTCAGGACCTCAATCTTCTCGGCCTCCTCGCGGCGGAGGGAAATCTTGTATCCGATGATTTCGTATTCGATGGGGTCCCGCAGAGGCGCGTTGAGTATGACCTTCACCCTGCTGCCCTTGACGAATCCCATCTCGGTGATTCTTTTTCTGAAGCTGCCGTGTCCGCTGACTTTTACAACAACGGCAACCTCACCTGTTTTAAGATCAGATAACTTCATATAATATATTTGTGCGTCTTTTTTGGCGGCTGCAAAGATATGAAAAATGAATGCGATGACATATCCCCATTTGTGGGTATTTTTATGTTCCCCGGATGTCGAAATGCCAATGCATCGAATCAATTTGCATAGTTTGAAATTTTTGTTCTATCCTCGAAATAGAAGAAAGGCGATATTTGCGAAAAACTGAAAAATGGGGAAGCCTGCAACCGGGCGAACCTGTTTCGTTTCGGGCAAAGAAATAACACAATAAAACTGATAACTGAAATGAAAAGGAAAGGAATGATACTCTTGTCGGCGGCGCTTCTTGCCGCAGGCTGCCACCCGAACGGGGACAACAACAAGACCCTTGATTTCGAGACGCTTGACGTCAATTTTTCCGTTAAGACATCCGGAATGGAACTGCCTGCGGGCACGGCCTTCTCGATTGCGGCGACCTGCACGAGAGGGGGCGAGTCTGACGTGAAGATGAACGAAAAGCCGGTCTCCGACTTCCGGGTTCTGGGCGAAAGCCTCGTCGAAACAGAGAATTACAAAAAATGGCAGCTGGTGAAGGCTTCCGAGGCGGATGCGGTCACTGCGCTTGCCGGAGACCACAATTTCCGTTTCCGTGCCGTGTCGCCTGCGGTGGAGACCATAGGGGAGACCGCGGCGGTGAAGATTCCGTCTGTTCAGGACTATGCCGCCGGAGTGAACTCCTACCTCAGTCTCTGGGCGGAGAAGAGTGTCACGACGGTGATTCCGGAC
>CAVBPI010000204.1:0-2242 GCA_963596955.1 bacterium
TTCAATCGTCAAGTGGTTCCAGGAGTCAAAGGGGATCAACCGTCCTGAATGGATGATTCTCAAGGTCATTCCTGTCATCCCGCCGGATCTCCGTCCGCTCGTGCCTCTCGATGGAGGACGTTTCGCGACATCCGACTTGAACGACCTCTACAGAAGGGTCATCATACGTAACAATCGACTCAAGAGGCTCATCGAAATCAAGGCTCCGGAAGTCATCCTCCGCAACGAGAAGCGTATGCTTCAGGAGGCGGTCGATTCGCTCTTCGACAACTCGAAGAAGTCGAACGCCGTGAAGAGCGAGGCAAACAGGGCTCTGAAGTCACTCTCCGACAGCCTCAAGGGCAAGCAGGGACGTTTCCGTCAGAACCTCCTCGGTAAGCGTGTCGATTATTCGGCCCGTTCCGTCATCGTCGTGGGTCCTGAGCTCAAGATGCACGAGTGCGGTCTTCCTAAGTTCATGGCCGCCGAGCTCTACAAGCCGTTCATCATCAGGAAACTGATTGAGCGCGGCATAGTGAAGACGGTCAAGTCAGCGAAGAAGATTGTCGATAGGAAGGACCCTGTAATCTGGGACATCCTCGAGAATGTGATGAAGGGTCATCCGGTTCTTCTCAACCGTGCCCCTACGCTTCACAGGCTCGGTATCCAGGCGTTCCAGCCTAAGATGATCGAGGGCAAGGCAATCCAGCTGCATCCGCTCGCTTGTACGGCATTCAACGCCGACTTCGACGGTGACCAGATGGCGGTTCACCTTCCGCTCGGCAACGCGGCCATCATGGAGGCGCAGCTTCTCATGCTCGGCTCGCACAACATCCTTAACCCGGCCAACGGAACACCTATCACCGTGCCTTCTCAGGACATGGTGCTCGGACTCTACTACATCACCAAGCTCCGTCCGGGAGCAAAGGGCGAGGGCCTGAAGTTCTACGGACCGGAGGAGGTCATCATAGCCCTGAACGAAAAGGCAATCGACATACACGCTAAGATTCTCGTCCGTCTGCCTAAGGACAAGATGGATCCGTCGAAGGGAACCGAGATGGTGGAGACCTCTGCCGGTCGTATCATCGTCAATCAGTTCGTTCCGACAGAGGTTCCTTATGTGAACGAGATTCTCGGAAAGAAGTCGCTCAGAAAGATTATTTCCGTCGTCATCAAGAACACCGGCGTCTCAAGGACGGCGCAGTTCCTCGACGACATCAAGAACCTCGGCTACCGCAAGGCGTTCGAGGGCGGTCTTTCGTTCAACCTCGGTGATGTCATCATCCCGGCCGAGAAGACCCAGCTGATTGAGGACGGCTACAAGACCGTCGAGGAAATCAAGGCGAACTTCCAGATGGGCTTCATCACCAACAACGAGCGTTACAACAAGGTCATCGATCTCTGGTCCGGCATCGACAACAAGATTACGAAGATTGTCGAGCAGCAGATTTCGACCGACCAGCAGGGCTTCAACCCTGTCTATATGATGCTTGATTCAGGAGCCCGCGGTTCAACACAGCAGATTAAGCAGCTCTGCGGTATGCGTGGCCTGATGGCGAAGCCTCAGAAGTCAGGAGCGCAGGGAGCTGAGATTATCGAGAACCCTATCACCACCAACCTCAAGGAGGGTATGTCGGTGCTCGAATACTTCATCTCTACGCACGGTGCACGTAAGGGTCTTGCCGACACGGCATTGAAGACCGCCGATGCAGGTTACCTTACCCGTCGTCTTGTCGATGTCTCCCACGACGTCATCATCAACGAGGAGGACTGCGGCACGCTCAGGGGACTCATCGCCACTGCAATCAAGAGCAAGGACGAGGTCGTCGAGTCACTCGGCGAGAGGATTCTCGGACGTACTTCCGTCCATGACGTATTCAACCCGCTTACCGGAGAACTCATCGTTCCGGCAGGGGAGCAGATTACCGAGGACCTTGCAAACCTCATCGAGTCGCTGCCTATCGAGCAGGTTGAAATCCGTTCGGTGCTTACCTGCGAGTCCCGCAAGGGTGTCTGCGCCAAGTGCTACGGACGTAACCTCGCATCCGGAAGGATGGTCGAGAAGGGTGAGGTTGTCGGCGTTATCGCCGCACAGTCCATCGGTGAGCCTGGTACCCAGCTTACGCTCCGTACATTCCACGTCGGAGGTACCGCTTCGAGTGCCGCGGCTGACAGCTCCATCACTTCCAAGTACAACGGAAAGCTCGAATTTGAGGAACTCAGGACAATCGAGAGGGTTCTCGACGACGGCACGAAGCAGACG
>CAVBPI010000204.1:2252-5094 GCA_963596955.1 bacterium
CTACAACGCAATCACCATCATCGAGACTGCCGGTGTCGCCCGCTTTGACGGAATGGTCGAGGGCGAAAACTTCCGCGAGGAGGCTGCCGACGAGTATTCTCTCAACCGTGACAAGGTCATCATCGAGGGCCGTGACAAGTCCAAGAACCCGAGCGTGCTCATCGTCGATGAGAACAACGAAATCAAGAAGCAGTACAACCTGCCTGTCGGCGCCCATGTAATGATAAGCGAGGGCGACAAGGTCAAGGTCGGCGACATAATCATCAAGATTCCTCGTGCAATCGGAAAGGCGAACGACATCACCGGAGGTCTTCCTCGTGTCACCGAGCTCTTCGAGGCGCGTAACCCGTCAAATCCTGCGATTGTTTCAGAGATTAACGGCGAGGTGCTCATGGGCAAGGTCAAGAGGGGTAACCGCGAGATTATCGTCCGCAACAAGTCCGGGGTCGAGAAGCGCTACCTCGTGCCTCTTACAAAGCAGATTATGGTTCAGGAGAACGACTATGTCAAGGCCGGCATGAGGCTTTCAGACGGTGCCGTCTCACCTACCGACCTGCTCCGTATTCTCGGTCCTATCAAGGTTCAGGAGTACATCGTCAACGAGATTCAGGAGGTATATCGTCTGCAGGGCGTTAAGATTAACGACAAGCACTTCGAGATTATCGTCCGCCAGATGATGCGCAAGGTGCAGATTGACAATCCGGGCGACACGGAGTTCCTTGAGGACGAACTTGTTGACAAGTGGGTTTTCATGGATACCAACGACAACATCTACGGCAAGTTCTATGTCGTGGAGGCCGGAGACTCACAGCGCTTCGAGGAGGGTCAGATTATCACGGCAAGGGAACTTCGCGGTGAGAACTCGTCCCTTGAGAGGCAGGGGCTCAAGCCTGTCGTTGTACGCGAGGCAAGGCCTGCGACCGCAAGTCAGGTGCTTCAGGGTATCACCCGCGCGGCATTGAAGACCAACAGCTTCATTTCCGCGGCTTCCTTCCAGGAGACCACAAAGGTGCTCAGCGAGGCTGCAATCCGCGGTCGTGTCGATTACCTCGAAGGCCTGAAGGAGAATGTCATCTGCGGTCACGCCATTCCTGCCGGTACCGGTCAGAAGGACTTCCAGGAGATACTTGTATCTCCGGTGGTGGAGGCACAGCAGACTGACTTATCTGAGTTGTAGCATCCCCTCCCTCTAAGGTTTTATATAAAGTGGCTCGGTCAAGAAACTGACCGAGCCACTTTTGTGTTTGTTTGAAGGCAATGCTGAACCTATGTTGCCCGCCGGTTTTTGTATTCTGAAATATTTGAATTAACTTCGTGGGGTTAAATGTATTAAAAACGCAATTCAATAAAATACAATAGCTGTCATGCCGGTCAGAAAACTCTCGAAATTCTCCATTGTCATATTGGCGCTGTGTGCCGTGCTGTTTGTGGGCGGCATAGTCTCGATATGCATCGTTGATGATGACGCGACGCAGAGCCGTCTCGCCTTTCAGACCTTTGAGGTCGCGCTGATGATGTTCCTGACTTTCGTCCCGGACATCCTGCACAGAATCATACACATAAAGATTCCTCATCTTATGGAGGTGATTTTCGTGTCATTTTGCTTCTGTGCCCTCATTCTCGGTGATGTAGCTGACTTTTACGGAAAGTTCGGCTGGTGGGACTCGCTTGAACATGGTATGTCGGGAGTCCTTCTTGGTATCCTCGGCTATGCAATCATCAACACCTTCAATAGTGTGGAAGGGAATAAGTTGAAGTTCTCCCCGGTGTTCGTGTCGCTCTGGGTGATATGTTTCGCCCTTGCTGTCGGAGCTCTCTGGGAAATCATGGAGTTCATCACTGACGGTCTCTTCGGACTTAACTCCCAGCAGTATCTCACGACCCCCGGCACGTTCGACAATGCTGTTCCCCTTGAGGGACATGAGGCATTGAGAGACACGATGGAGGACCTGATGCTTGATTTTGCGGGCTCGCTTGTCATCTCGATAATCGGTTATTTCGACCTCAAGAAACAGCGTCGCGGCATTGCCGACCTGACTCTTGACACTTCGGAATAAAATGCCTATCTTTGTCTTGCTGTCCGTCATCTGCATGACGGACGGCAAGAATTGAAAATATAGAGCTTTGCTCTTGTTCCGGCAACTCGAAATCTGGACAATTTCAATATGCACTGGAACAAGTGGCTGTAGTTCCACGCAATGCGTGGACTGCTTAGCTGCTTGCAGGTGCATAAAGGCCGTCCAGAGCCGCGAGTTACCTGTGTTGCAGAAAAGCGGCCCGCGCTTTTTGCATTATTTTCGGAATCTCCTCCGAGGAGCGGCATCGTTCTGAAGACAACAGCTTTCCAAGAGAGAAGTCCTTTTCCGGAAAGGCACAAGGCAAGCCTGTACCGGCAGATTCTTAAGTTCCGTCGATATTTGCGACTACTGCATTTTCAGATTCTTTCGACCTTTATCTCAGTCTCCGTCGTCCATTCTCTTTAGTCTCCTCGCCATCTGCAATGTCCGTGACATATCGCAGATTACAGTCTGCTGGTTCCGTACCATCTCTTTCAGGCTGTTAATCTCTGTCCTGTTAACATAGAGGCGATTCTCATACTCTTTTCGCATTTCCGCATTTTTCTCAGAGTCCGGTTTTCTGGCAAGATACGGCACGCCGTCATCCTCAAGAATGCCGTACGCGGATTGTTCCGTTCCTGTCAGAAGCACTTCTTCGCTGATGCCCAGCACTTCGGAGATTTTCTGTACCATCGGATGTATGAGATTGGTATTTCCGCTCTCGATGTTCCTGTAGGTCGTGATGGAAGTGTCCAGTAGGGCGGCCATGTCCTCCTGCGTATATC
>CAVBPI010000205.1:0-5094 GCA_963596955.1 bacterium
TGGCTGATGATGAGATTTGGGATTATGTTGAAGATTTTCTTGCCGGGCGTATTAGTCGTGATGCTTTCTGGGCGCTGGCGCGCTTCAAACATCCTACTCATCAGATAGTATTCTGTACAGACATGGCTCTCAAGACAGTTGAATTTGAATCTTACTACGAATTATGAGCAACAAGTACTTTCCTGAAGAAAAGATTGGTTTCAATGACCTTTATTTTGTCTGTTATATGATTGAACGTGTTGCCCGCAGGCTTCACAGACATAATCGCTATGTCGTCGAACATCTTGGACACGACGGGTTGGAACATCAGCTTTCCATAGCTCAGACAAATCATTGCCTTAATCCGGAACGGGTGGAGAGTGAATGGATAGATGAGTATCATCTTGCGGACGGTGACTTTGATGTGACTGATGTTGATTCTGCCTTTACAGACAAGGTTCCGTCTCCTACACAAATGGGGAAAGTCTATGCTCGTCTTGTTCAGTCTTTGGATTCGGCCGATAATCTTGTCGCGACCATACAGACTGTCTATGAATCACCGATATGCGATGTCATTGACGATTATAACACAGGAGCTTACTACGAACCGAGTTATGTTCAGACACGTGCGTTTCTTAATGGAGGCTTCTGAATAAGAACGGAGCTGCGGAATATCAGGAATCAATCAAAACGAAGTTATGCCCTAAATTGACAAAAAACAGAAAACATGAATAACAGGAATCAGACTCTCCTCAATTTTATGAAACTTTTCCCCAAGCAGGACTTCGGGCTGACGGAGAGACAGGACAGATTGCTGGCTCTGTTCGCGTGCACTGACGGGCGCAATCTGGCTCCGGCGGAAATCAAGCGGGGGCTCTCCTATGGTACGGCTGCCGACAGGGATGCTGACCTGGAGGTTCTGACGAGCCGGCGTATTCTCGGGAGGGTGCGGTTCTCATGGAACGGGGAAATTGCTGTTTATGACAACCATTTCATGCGCATAGCCCTTAATGCGCTGCTGTATTACCCGGAGGTTGTGCAGATCGCAAAGGATATGCGCAGGATAGGGAATACTGACAGGTTCAATCTGGTGCAGAGCGTTGTCGCCGGAGAAAACGGCAGTGTCGGGCGGCTTGTCGGGAAGATGTTCTGGAACAATACGGATACATTATTCGCGGACATTGTGGGGGAGCCGGCGTTTGATCTCGTTTTTGCCTCATTGGCGGAAGACAGGTTGGAGCGGCTTGTCGGGATGAGGCTTACTGATGCCGTGGCGGCCGACTTGTTCGACGAGGCGTTGGCGGTTGAACTGGAGGACTTTGCCAAGAAATATATGCACGGTGCGGGACTGGTGCGGACGCTTGCGGAGATTGACGGCCTGCGTTTTCTTGCAACTGGAGAGACAAGGCCTGTCGCGGCTGAGGCGGTTAAGGTCAGCGAATGGCCTCTGGCTATTGAGGCGGTGCGCAAACTGTATCGCGGGAACTATGACGCGGCCTCAGAACTCTTCGAGAACGCATTGAAAATCAGGAACAAGACGGCGTCGATAAAGAATATATTCGATTCTCCGATTCTCGCATATTTTCTCATATTGTCATACATTCTGTCGAACACCGACAAGACAAAGAAAAAACTCTCTCAGTATCTGAATAAAAATTTCGAGGATTCCGGACTTTATTGGGCTCAGGCGCCGGCGCGGCTTCTCGCCGAGCAGTGGAACGGCGTGTCCGAGAAATATTTTACGCAGGAAATATCCTATGGCCTTTCGCGCAATGGCAACACGGTTTCGAGGATTCTTTTTGGAGGAATAGCCGTGAACCGCGGTGTTGAGATTGAAAGCAACATCAGAAAATCCTCATTCGCGGTCGTGAATCATGAGGCAGCTGCTGTTCTCGGCATAGACCCAAAAGAAAAGGCGCGGCTCGAAGGCCTCTTCGGCGGGTCGTCGCTGATTTCGCGGATTCGTGTGCGGAAACCATGGGAAATCGCGCTTGAAAATCTGACGGCGCTGTTCGGAAACACTGCTGAAAAACAGGACTCGGCAGAGCAGAAAGCGCGTAGGATCGTCTATTTCCTGGAATATGACAAGACTGTGGAAATACGCGAACAGAATACTCTGAAAAGCGGAAATTGGGGACAGGGGAAACGAGTTTCCACTTATGCGTTCGTCAGCGGAACGTACAACGACATACTCGATGAATATGACCGGAAAGTACAGGAACGCATGAGAAATTCGGATTCGGCGATGGCCGCATGGATTTTTCCGGTTCTTGTCGGATGCGACCGCGTATTCCGGAGTTCGTATTCCCCCGCGAACAAAATCGAAATCATCGAGGAACAGCCTTTCATCGAAGTGAAGCTGAAGAACGGGGAATATGTGTTCACGACGAACGTGCCGCGTAGCAAATATGACACTGAATACTACCCTGAAAACACGAAGAAGATAGATGCCCTGCATTTCGCCGTAATCCGTCTCAACCGCATTCAGATGCAGGTGCTCAAGCAGCTCTCGGCGGCGCACGTGACATTTCCGGAGGAGTCCGCAGAGGCTCTCAGGGCTTTCGTCACCCGTCTTTCCGACATCATCGAGGTGCATTCTCCGCTCATCGAGTCCGGCTCGTCGCTTGAGGAGAGGAAGGGAAGCACGATGCTGTGGCTGCGCATAGTCCCGAAATCCGGACGCTTTGACGCACGTCTCTATGTCCGCCCGCTTGAAAACGGGAATCTCACTTTCTACCCCGGCAAGGGCGATGCCGTCTGCTACGACTCCGACGGCACGACGCGCTATCAGGTGACGCGAAGCCTCCGTGACGAAAGGGCCGTGCTGAAGACATTTCTCGAAAGGACCGGGCTGGACGGAGTGGAGTCCGATGACGGGTTATATGAACTTGAACCGGAGGAAATGCTTCCTGTTGTGGATGCGGCGAAAGGCCTCGGGGACATCTGTACGCTTGAATGGCCCGAGGGAAAGAGCCTTCGGATTCGCGGAACTCTGGAGCCGGGAAATGTCAGCATAAACGTGCGTTCCAAGGAACAGTGGTTCGAGATTGAGGGCAGCGCCGAACTGCCCGGAGAGGATGCGCTTGCGCTGGAGCAGATTCTCTCGGCAATGGCCGCAGGCGGCTATGGGAACGGCTACCTTAAACTCGGGGAGGATGACTATGTGGCACTGTCCGAATCGCCCGCGAAATACCTCAAGCGCCTCGAATCGGTCACGCAGGACTCCCGAGGCTCGGAGCGCGTCTCGCTCTTTCAGGTCGGTGCCCTTGCCGACATAGTGCGTAAGGGACATCTGAACGCCAAGACCGACGCCGAGTACGGCAAGCGGCTCGCTCTGATTGACGAATCCTCAACCTATAACCCTCATGTTCCTGCCGCGCTCAAGGCTGAACTTCGTGACTATCAGGAAGAAGGCTTCCGCTGGATGGCGCGTCTCGACCATTGGGGCGCCGGTGCCTGCCTCGCCGACGACATGGGACTCGGAAAGACAGTCCAGACCATAGCCTTCCTTCTCCACAAGGCCGCGTCCGGCGCGTCGCTCGTGGTGGCTCCGGCATCGGTGCTGATGAACTGGACCCGCGAACTCGCGAGGTTCGCCCCGTCCATGAATGTCGTGGTTCTGAATGAACGGGACGACAGGACGGACGCGCTCCGGGGGATAGGGGAATATGACGTCGTGCTCACGACCTACGGGCTGCTCGTCCGTGAAAAGGATGCGCTTTCTTCCGTGCCGTGGAATGTCGTCTGCCTCGACGAGGCGCACACTATAAAGAATCGCGGAACCAAGATGTCCGACGCTGCCATGTCGTTAAAGGCAGGTTCGCGCGTGATTCTCACCGGAACCCCGGTGCAGAACTACCTCGGCGAGCTCTGGAATCTCTTCCAGTTCCTCAATCCCGGGCTTCTCGGCAGCTACGAGAAGTTCCATCAGAAGTTCATCGCCCCGATAGAGAATACCGGGGACAAGGACAGGCAGTCGCAGCTCAAGAGGATAATCCAGCCTTTCATGCTGCGCAGGACCAAGTCCGAGGTCGTCGAGGAGCTTCCGGAAAAGACGGATATATATCGCAGCGTTCCGATGAGTGCCGCGGAGACCGTAGCCTATGAGGCGATGCGCCTTGCGGCGAAGAACGAACTCGAACAGGATACGAAGGTGAGCATGAACGCTCTCGCTGCAATCACGAGGCTCCGGGAGGCCGCCTGTGCGATGCCGCTCGTGAGAAACGGCTGGGCCGAAGAACCCACTAAGCTTGCCGCACTCCGGGAACTTGTCGGAGAAATCGTCTCCGGCGGCAACGGCGTGCTGGTTTTCAGCCAGTTCACCGGCTTCCTCGATATCGTGTCACGCGCCCTTGACGAGGACGGAATCCCGCATTTCTACCTTCAGGGCTCGACCCCGATAAGGAAGCGTCAGGAAATGGTCAGCGGCTTCCAGCGCGCTGAGCGGCCGGTGTTCCTCATAAGCCTCAAGGCCGGCGGACTCGGGCTGAACCTCACGGGCGCCAACTATGTGATTCACCTCGACCCGTGGTGGAATCCGGCGATAGAGCAGCAGGCCACCGACCGCGCCTACCGCATCGGCCAGCAGCAGAATGTCACTGTCTATCACCTGATTGCGCAGAACTCCATTGAGGAGAAGATTCTCCGTCTCCACCGCAGCAAGCAGAACCTCGCGGACGCGATACTCGAAGGCACGTCGAAGAGCCACGCCATCACCCTCGACGAACTCCGCGAACTCCTGCAATAGGCTGCCGTTGATGAGGAACATGAAAGATGAGAATATGATATTTGACTACGAATATGTGCGTCGCCTGCTATATGGCGGCGAAAAGATAGACCTTGCGGGGCTTCCGATGGGCTCCGTCATGGAATGCCACGAATTCCTGAAGGAATTTTCGTCCGACAAGGTGATTTACGGAATCAATACGGGATTCGGCCCCATGGCGCAGTGGCGCGTCGATGACCGCTATCTGACCGACCTCCAGTACAACATCATCCGCAGCCATGCCACCGGTGCCGGCGACCCTCTTCCCGACATCATGGTGAAGGCGGCGATGATTGCCCGGCTCGGAACCTTCCTCCAGTGCCGCTCCGGGGTTCATCCGGAGGTGGTGG
>CAVBPI010000206.1:0-5071 GCA_963596955.1 bacterium
CTGGTAAATTTTCAATGAGAACAAGGGGTAAGGCATTCACTCTTCACCTTGTATCACTGTAAGTTATCGCAAGATAGTTACATATACAGGTGTGGGGTATTGCGTCGCTTGTTTGTTCTCAGGGTTTTACCAGAACCTCCTTACAGATAGGCTTCGACTCCACACTTTCTTTTTGAGTTAACACTCCGCCTCGGGGTCTGGCGGAGAAGTTGAGGAATCAACAATGAAAAAAATCTGTTTTTTGCTTTTATTCTGCGGCATTGCAGCGGTATCGTTCGTCTCATGCACAAAGAGTAGTACATCGGAGACATCCTACGATGAGAAATCCTATGTCAAGATTTGTGGCCTTAAATGGGCGACGAAGAATGTCGGAGCCACTGAGGACAATCCTTACGGTAATTACTACATCTACGAACAGGCTCTCGGGGCTTGCCCTGACGGTTGGAGACTTCCAATTTCTGATGAGCTGGAGCAGTTGTCTCAATTCCATTCAATACCGGTAATTTATAATGGAATGCATGGCATCTGGTTTTCAGGTTCCACTCCGTACACGGATGGCGTTGATGCTGTCTTTCTCCCCATGGCCGGTTGCGAGTATAAGAGCGTCGTGGATGTTCTTGGCTACTATGGCTACTATTGGTCGTCCACAGTGGCTGAAGCCGAGTACTACGCCTGCGATTTTTGGTTTTCTGGCTCGAATGTATGCACGGGTTCCAGCTACCGTGGTATGGGGTTCTCCGTCCGATGTGTCAAAGACTGACATATAACTTATTTATTCACAATTTAATTCAATTTATCATGGTACAAAAAATTACATGCAAGATTGATTGCAAGACCGTCAATGCAGAGAAATTCGCTGCAATGGTTAAAGAACTTGTTAAGCTCGGTGTGTGGGTTGGTTCAGAAATCATTTATGATGACTCAGACAAGGAACTGACGGCGAAGATAAAGGAAATCACCGAAGCATATTTGGCATAGGGTGCGCAGCACTCTATAAGCAGTCGCAGGCGGCTGAGCAAAGATGAGTCTTTAAGGACTCTAAATCCTTAAAACCAATGTAAAATGTTAGAAGTTATTTCGCATTTTTTCCTCGCATGAGCTTGCGGCGAACTCTTGAGTTTCGCCGTAAGGCAATGAATCTTTCCGCGTTTAACCGGAAAGAAAAAAGATTAACTTAAGAGATTAGGGAGGGTGGATTCGTCCGCCCTCCCTTTTTGCGAATAGTAAGCGATGATTATTGCGAATATTCTTTGCTGTACAAAAAATTGTACATATCTTTGTGGAAACTTTTAGGATATGACTGTTGCGACAATTTCTGAATTCAGGGCAAATGTGAAGCGTTATGTTGATGATGTTATCAACAATTCTGGTTCTCTGCTGATTAACCGTGGCAATACAGCCGCGGTTCTTATATCGCTTGACGAATATAATTCAATCAAGGAAACGGAAAAAGTGTTGTTCTCAGAAAGATTGTCGGGACATCTCGAAACAGGAATTGAGGAACTCAATTCAGGTAAGGCAGTCACTGTTGATATTGATGAGTTATGATACTGGAGTTCCTGCCCGGCGCACTGGATGCGTATAAGGCATTGAAGGGTTCGAATCCGTCCCTCGCGTCAAAAGCGAAAGCCACGATTTTGGATGCTCTGGAGCACCCGACTGTTGGAACCGGTGAGCCTGTCCAACTCACCGGGGCATACCGCGGAATCTGGATGCGGAGACTGTCCGCGGCAGATGAAATGTACTATGTCTTCGATGACACGAAATTGATTGTCATCTCACTTTCTTGAAGAGTTCAACTTGCCCAAAGAAAAAACATCTGCGAAATATGCTGTTCATTGCCTTTTTCGCGATTCGTCCGAATTTGCGTATACTTGTAGTGTTGATTCGTCGGAATTTATGTTGTTTTCGGCCTTATATTCGTCGGAATTTTTGTGATTATTCCGTTCATTCCTCGTATGGCTCGTTGAAGGGCTGGAGGAAGGGGTTTTTCATGCGTTCGTCGGCGATGGTTGTGGAGGGACCGTGGCCGGGGAGGACGTCGAGGTCGCCGGGGAGGTGGAGGAGCTTCGTGAAGATGCCCTGCATCAGGGCGGTGTAGTCGCCGCCGGGGAGGTCGCTGCGGCCTATGCAGCCGGCAAAGAGCGTGTCGCCGCTGAAGAGGATCTTCCAGCTGCCCTCAATCTTTGCGTCTTCGGGACTCTCGGAAACATGGGGCGCGGACGGGGACATTTCTTCTTTCTTGGACATATCTTCTTTCTTGACGGCCGTTTCCCTGAACTCACGGCATAGGTAGCATACTCCTCCTGCCGTATGTCCCGGAGTGAACAGGACTTTGAATTCAAGGCCGCTCTCAGGAATGCCTGCACCGTTTGCTCCGTCGTCGCTTTCTTTCCCTGCATTGAGTACGGCGGCGCCTTCCTCCGAAACGAGAATCCTGTCCCCTTCCTCAACCCAGACAATCCGCGCCGAGAAATCCTCCACGTCACTGTGCCCCACATTGAAGCAGAGCGCGTGAAGCGCCCCGAGCGTAACCTCCTCGCCCTTGTTCATATAGACAGGAATCCCGAATTCCTCGCAGAGACGGTGCACTCCATATACATGGTCCGGATGCGCGTGCGTCAGCAATATCCCCGAAGGCCGGAGCCCGTTTTCCTTCAGGGCCTTATGAAGCGCGTCGAACTCTTTCTCGCAGTCAAATCCGGGGTCTATGACGACACAGGCGTTTCCGGCCCACACGAGGTAGGAGAGTTCCTCAAAGGCGTTGCAGCGAAATTTTTTAATCCGTATCATATAAATATATTTTCATTCACTTTTCGGACATATCCTCTGCCGTTCGGAGAGAATTTTCCCATTTTGACGCAAAAATACGAAAGTAATTGCTAACTTTGTTCGATTATATGCACAAAAAATGCGGATTACAAACGCAGAAATTGTGGACGACAAACGCTAAAATTAGATAGAAATGCATGTAGCAATCGCCGGAAACATCGGCAGCGGGAAGACGACGCTCACCAGGATGCTGGCGGCCAAATACGGCTGGAAGCCAAGGTTTGAGTCGGTCGATTATAACCCGTATCTCGCTGATTTTTATGAGGATATGGAACGATGGTCCTTTAATCTTCAGATATATTTCCTCAACAAGAGGTTCAAGGACGTCGTCGAAATCTCCAAGAGCAAGGATGTCATAATCCAGGACAGGACGATTTACGAGGACGCGAGAATCTTCGCTCCGAACCTTCACGGGATGGGACTGATGACGACGAGGGATTTCGAGAACTATTCGGACCTTTTCGACCTCATGATGTCGCTCGTGAACCCGCCGGATCTGCTGATTTACCTGCGCTCGTCAATTCCGAACCTCGTGAGCCAGATTCAGAAGAGGGGACGCGAGTACGAGAAGAGCATCCGCATCGACTACATAACCGGTCTCAACGATAGATACGAGAACTGGATCAAGGACTACAAGAGCCGCCTGCTCATCCTTGACGTCGATCGACTGAAGTTCGAGAACAACCCCGAGGATTTCAGCGAGATTTGTGACAAGATAGACGCCGAACTTTTCGGCCTTTTCAAATAATGTAAGGATTTTCCGGAGCCTTTTTCCTCTTGTGGATATGAGGTTCCGGACATTTGTTTAACCGGGAGAACGGAAAATCATGTTTTCCCATAAACCCTAAGAACCCTAAATTATGGACAAAAGATTGACAATCATTGACTTTGTGGAGAAATACACCCGTCAGTTCGCTGCAAACACGTTCCTCCGCGAAAAGGTGGACGGAGTGTGGACGGAGACTTCATTCGAGCAGACCCGCAAGGAAGCCTACCGCATAGGCGCCGGACTGATGAAGCTCGGACTTCAGAAGGGCGACAAAGTCTCGCTCCTCTCCGAGGGACGCAACCTCTGGCCGATTACAGAGATGGGCATACTCTATGCCGGGGCCGTGAACGTTCCTCTGTCGATAAAGCTGGAGGAAAGCAACGACCTCATTTTCAGAATACGCCACTCGGATTCAAAATATGTCGTCGTTTCCGCGTCGCAGCTTCCTAAGGTGCGCAAGATTCTTGACGACTGCGAGGCCGTGGAAAAGGTCATCGTGCTTGACGAGATTAAGGAATATGGACCTAAGGAGATGTGCATCACTGAGATACAGAAGATGGGAGACGAATTTCTCGCTGTTTCGCCGGAAGAGTTCGTGACCCGCTACAAGTCTGTCGGCCCGGACGACTACGCGAACATCAGCTACACCTCCGGAACCACCGCCGACCCTAAGGGAATCCTTCTGACGCACCGCAACTACACCGCGAACGTCGAGCAGGCGCATTCCGTCATCGGGGTCAACGAGGACGACGTCATGCTCATAATCCTTCCGCTCGACCACTGCTTCGCTCATGTGGCCGGGTTCTACACGATGATGTCCTTCGGCGCGTCAATCGCCACTGTTCCGCAGGGCCGTACTCCGATGGAGTCGCTCAGGAACATCCCGATGGCAATCAAGGAGACCCGTCCGGCCGTGATGCTTTCGGTTCCGGCGCTCTCCAAGAACTTCAAGAAGGCAATCGAGTCCGGCGTCAAGGCAAAGGGTCCGAAGGTTCAGAAACTCTTCGACTTCGCCGTGCGCAACGCCATCGCATATAATAAGGAAGGCTACAACAAGGGCGGCAAGGACTTCTGGAGATGGCCTCTCGTCAAGCTCTTCGACAAGATTCTCTTCAAGAGTGTCCGCGAGTCCGCTTTCGGCGACAGGATGAGGTTCTTTGTCGGCGGCGGCGCGCTTCTGGGAATCGACCTGCAGAAATTCTACTACGCAATTGGAGTGCCTATCTATCAGGGATATGGACTTTCCGAGGCGACCCCTATCATATCCGCGAACTCTGCGGAACATCACATCCTCGGTTCGTCCGGAATGATTGTGCGCCCTATGGAAATCAAGATCTGCGACTCCGAGGGCAATGCGCTTCCTTACGGAAAGAAGGGTGAAATCGTCATCAAGGGCGAGAACGTCATGGCCGGATACTGGAAGAATCCGAAGGCCACCGCGGAGACAGTCGTTGACGGATGGCTTCACAC
>CAVBPI010000207.1:0-3134 GCA_963596955.1 bacterium
GAATAGGAATCATTGGTCAATGAGCCTGTGGACCACCACTGCCCCGAATAGTCCACACCCGTAATCTCACCTGTACGATAATCTCTACGACCAGAGGCTGGATACCAAATGGGGCCACAACTGCCTAACGTTTTCGTCGTTTTCGAGAAATCAAGTCCCTTGCCATGGAAACTTTCAGTATTAGATATGAAAGGCTCGCCAAAAGAATTATCCCAAATATCATCCGGAACATGCCAACCATCAGGACACGGGTCATATATTGTCTTTTCCTTCTGCCATCTTGTATTATCCGTAAAATTATTACCGGTATAATACCAATCATGGTTGCGGCTATTTTCTGTGATGAAAAAAAGCGGATGCTCTACAGCATACTCAATCGTACCTGTCACAGAATTTGAAGCTACGATAACTGGCCATTCTCTTGTAGATGCAGCTACCGAACCACTATAACCGTCGAAGTCACTGAAGTTCAAAAACGGATCCTTACGCCCCCACTGATAGAGCAGACCAATGGTGCCCGCATCTTTCGGAGTAGCGCTGGTCGCGCCAAGGTTACGATCCATCATTGTCGCCGTATAGCTGCCATTATTATCATATCGTTGCCCCTGAGGCTGGTCTGTCAGCCAAATATGCCAAGACCAAAGGGTGCGTCCTCCGTCATTCGCCGTGATTACGGCATTGCCTTTTCTGAATGTTTCAGAGGTCTTGAAGCAAATGTAGCCGGAATCATACAAAACATCTTCTATCAAATCATTGCTATTGATTGGCTCATCGGTTCCGAAACTCTCCCAAAGTACACGACACGAAGATACGTTTCCGACAGATACGGAACCATTGCCTTTCACTGCCTTTATTTTATAACATCCGGGAGATGATACTATATAGCAGTTAGCTGTAGCAGACGAAGACAAATCCACTATATTTGCAGTCTGACGCACTGTATATAAGGCCGTTGCATTTCCATAGACAAGATTGATTGCCCCTTCGCGGGTTCGCAATGAAGTGTTTTCTGTAATCTTATAGGACACGGCCTCATTAACTACCGATATATCAGAAATCCAATTGTCATCAGACTTTGCCTCAAGGCTCTTCCCCTCCTGAGGGTCTTTAATCGAGAAGCGGAACGACAAGGATTTCTGGCTGTAATCAGTGTTCTCATACGATTTTGTCAGAGAAATAGCAGTAGAGCTGCTGAACTGCCTCACTGTAACACTGACATCGTCAGCATATTGGGTATGCAGCCTTATCGTCGCAGCGCGTGTTTCACCGGTATTGTTCTCGTCCAGATCGAAGCTGATAAAGCCCTCTGACACACTGAGGTTCTTCAGCCATGTCGCATTCCAAGTCTCTTTCTCGGCAGAAATCCCCGCCGATGCGCCTGCACCTGTAATTCTATAGCCAAGACTGACAGACTGTGACTTATAGCCGTAGCTTAAATCCTGTTTGTCAACAACAATTCTTATCCCCGGAAAACGCTCCACGGCAAGCTTGACATCCTCCGCACCCGGATAGCTCAAGGTTATTTCACCCGTTGCCGATGCCTGAACTTCGGAAACATCAAAAGACAGCAGTTCCCCGGAATACGACAGGTTCCGAATCCACTGCGTCGAGGTCGTCGCCTTCAAATCCGCATTCGGCAACGGGTTCGTGACCTCTATGCTGACGGCTTCAGATTCCGCGGCATAAGATAAGGAAATACGGTTCAATTCAAGTTTAATTTTCGAATACTTCTCGTCTTTAAAGGACTGTACTGAAACATATTCCGCTCCATCCAAAGTCATCCGGTTTCCGTTCACTGAAATACTGCCATACGATTTTCCTGAATTATCACCTTGGTTGACATAGACTTGCAATATTCCGTTATCAATTGAATACCAATATCTATTGGCTTCTGACTGATTGAAATCATCTTTATCACAGCCCCAAACCGTTTCATCAACGACAGTAAGCGCCGCCGGCAAACTATAGGTGTAGAACTGACCCTTGTCAAATCGGACAAAAGAGTCTGACTGCGAACAGGAGTTCAGTTGCGCCCAATAACCGGAGACTGAGATATTATCCGGTATTTTTTCCATCTTACAGGAAGTCAGTACAACCGCGAACAACAATACACTTAACGATTTATATTTCATGGCATTAAGTCTTTTAGAATGTAAAGCCGGCCTTCACCCCGACCGTAGGTGCGTAGATATATCTGACCGATGCGACTGAAATTTCATCTTTCCCGCCCGTTTCAAACAAAGGCCATGGAGTAAAGTCGAAGTTGGCAAGAAGATAGGCCGAGCACCGGCTTCCTGCCCGGAAATTCACGCCCAAGCCAACATCGGCAAGAGGGACACGCGAAATCGCATAGATTCCGCCGGAAACCGAAAGCATCGGCTGCACTCCGGTCCGTGTCATATATATCTTTCCATTGAGGAATACCGGAACATCAAGTCTATGTTCCTTGAAATCACCATATTCCGGAATAAGCGAATCTCCTTCAACGAGCGGAGTGCGGGCATCATACAGGATTCCCGCGCCGACGCTTAAAGAACCGATATAACCAAAGCTGTAACCGATTGACCATGTTGCCTGCAGCGGAGACAAATCTCCGTATTTCCTCTTGCCGGAGTTTTGAAACACTGCCGACCAGACATACAGCTGATAGCCATAGGAAAGTTCAAAGGAGTTGACCAGTCCATGATTCCTGTATTTCCGGTCATATTCGGCGATGGCGTTCTTCCGTGCGGTTTTCTTGGCCTCACGGACTCTTTTTGCCTCCAGATTCGCTATGCTGTCCCTGACAAATTCCGCACGTCTCCGTTCCTTATCCCTACGCGCGGCCTCTGCACGCTGTGCCTCTTTTTCTCGGGCGGCTTCCGCTGCAAGTCGCTCCTTTTCAGCTTTCTGCGCCATAATTTTCGCCAAAGCGAGACTGTCGGAAACCTCCTTCTGTCGAGCGGCATCCGCTTCCAGCCTCGCCTTTTCCGCTTTCTGAGTCGCCTTCTTCGCCTGAACGAGGCTGTCGGCGACTTCCTTCTCGCGAAGCTGTTTCTGAGCCACAAGGCGCTTTTCGTAATCCTTGTCAACTTTCAGCGTAAATACCAGATAGGAGCCGTCAACCTCAAGGCTATGCGAAATGAAGCCATCCA
>CAVBPI010000207.1:3144-3716 GCA_963596955.1 bacterium
GACTTGCCGTGATTTTCTTGCTGAACTGAGGGATGCTTATCTGAAATGTTCCGTCCCGCAACGTCGCCGTCGTCTCGCCCGACATATCAGCCACAATCACAACTCCCTCCATCGGTTTGCGGGCGTCATCGAAGACCACTCCCCTTACAACCCTATTGTTCTGTGCCGACGCCGCCAAAGAGAACAGCATCGGCACAATTGCCAGAAACCAATGTCTCATAATTTACGCGACTTTACTATTTCTTCTTGAACGGCAATGACATAGCCGGCTTTTTCTCCGCGCTCGCCGGAGCAGCCGCCGGGATTGTCTTCAGGTAGTCATCACCCGGATTTCTGAAATTCACATATTTAGCCGGGTAACCGGTAACGGTAATGGATTCAATCTGACCGTCCGACGCATACTTGACCTGAGTTTCGAGAGCGACGAGCAAATCCCAGCCGCCATTTGCATCCAATGCCTCTCGGACCGCCGACGAAACGACATTGTCATAGCCGCCAAGCTTTACGCTCTCCGAAGGCATCATGAAGTAGGTAATCCGGTTCGGAGCAACTTCAATGTCAGCGAACAGGCC
>CAVBPI010000207.1:3726-5065 GCA_963596955.1 bacterium
GCGAGATTTCCTTGGTTGTGGATGTGTTGACCAGTTTTACGCCTGCTGAGCATGAGGCGAAGGCAATGACTGCCGCCAAAAGGACAAGAGTCTTTTTCATAATAAGTTAATTGTCTAGTTAATATTAGTTTATGTTATTGTTATTCGCACAAAAAAAGGACACGAACATCGTTGTTCTTGTCCTCTTATCAGGTCTTAGACTACCTTCCTTATGAACAAGCAACAATGCTCGTGTCCTGGATATCGGGTATGAGACCATATACCAATACCAATGGACACAAGCGTTGTCACTGCCCGCCGATAAGGAATCAAAGTGTCTAAGTTTGATAAGAAGGCGGAAACGTTGAAACGCTCTATGTCTTTGCTCCGCACACATTTCTGACGGCGAAGCGCACAAAGATATAAAGAATTTTCAACATTATATCCAACAATGTCAAAATTAACAAAAATCCGGAACTTTCGCCCGTACCAGAGGCATCGTTTCCGGCCGCAAAGTTCCGAAAAAGCACATCCCCGTGAAAGCTTTACGCAGTCCTTGTTGGTCCATAATTAAAAAAACGCAAATTGTTGCATTCCCGGCAATTCAGCGGATACATACAGCGTCTCTCCACATTATAATATACTAATTGTCAACAACTTAAGACGACAAACAGTCACAAGAGGCATTCTGACTTTGCGCAAACTTTTTGAAATTATCGGGCAACAATCCACAGCACGCACGCCTACAAGGCCGATTTTCAACTTTATCCGCTGAATATTTCATTCAACGGATAGTTATTCTTTCCTTTGCCCCGTAAACTTTAACAAAGATTTTATGGACAACTATGCAACAACAGAAAATGAGTCGGTCTTTGTCGATTTGACATACGACGCCGGGTTCAAGGCCGTATTCGCCGACGAATCAAACAAATGGCTGCTTGTAAGGCTTTTGAATTACGTATTACCCTCTGAGGCGCAGGTACGTGACATCACAAGGTATCTTGACAGGGAGCAAGGCAAAGACACTCCGGACGGGAAAAGGGCACAATTCGACCTGATTTGTGAAGGCATGAACGGGGAACGCTTCATCGTGGAATTGCAGAGAAGCTATGAGGCAGCATTCTTCCAACGATGCGTCTATTATGCATCAGGAGCGTACCACATCAATCTGAAAGAGAAAGAGTTGTATTCGAAGCTCCGGCCTGTGTATTCAATCGGATTTCTCAATTATTCGCTTCCTCACGAGAACGATGAGCTGTGGGACACGAACAATCTCATTTCAAACTATGTTTTTACAGAAAAACGTGTAAGTTCAAGATAGAAGTGCAACATCGGTGGGGTACCCCACCGATGTTGCGGC
>CAVBPI010000208.1:0-3017 GCA_963596955.1 bacterium
TTATGATTCCGACAACCACTAATAGTCCTCCAAGCTGTATGAGATTGTTGATTGGAATCCATGAGCTAAACAATCTTCCGCATATAAAGCACAAAAAGAACGAAATTGTAATCTTAAACGAAATTCGTACGAAACTCGCCCTGCAATCCTTATAGAGATTTCCAACTGCGATCGCATTCAAAACAAAACATTGAAGAATCGAAAATATGGCACTGACAATAAGCACTGTCATTACACTGCAATGAGTTGTAAACTCGCACATTGCAATCAGTGACACGACATCAATAACACCAAGGAGTATAGTTCCAATTGCGGGAAATTTCACTTTGTTCCATGACCGATAGACAAACGCCAAGATTCCTCCGGCTGCATAGTATGGAAGTACCAACATTTTCATAAACAGCCACCAAGAGTACTGCCCCATATCGTTCCCTAACCACACATCCAAAAGAACTGAGCCACAGCCAGATATTGTGCCGACAAGAATAGCTGACAGGCAACCGACAATCGTTGACTGCTCAACAAACAGCGACTTCACTTCGCTATGATTCCCTTTGGCATATGCAATAAGAATCAATGGACCGAAGAGAGAGCCTATTACACTGACAATTGCCGACACATAACTACCTATCTCACTGACAGCTCCTAATGCTCCGGACGCCTCCACTCCCCAATAGTGATTGACTATGAGATTATCTGTTCTGTATAGTAAGGTGTCTCCGCATATCTGTATCAACACCCAAATGGACATACCCATTATCGCAAACAAGACGACTTTGTCGAACAAATTTGGAGACAAGCGCACTTGAGACGGCTTGTATCTATAAAAAAGGTACACGCTCATCACCAGTACAATACTCTCCGTAAGTAAGTTAGTAAGTCCAACAAGGGATACATCCACATGAATTGTCTCAAATAGGACCACAACAATGCCAAGCTTGAATGACGTCCTGACAATCTTCATGACATTCATGAGATCAAGCCGATTGATTGCGTACAATGTAACATTTAGTAGGCTAGAAAAGAGGGACACGATGAAACTCAGAATCGTGAAACCAAACAGAATCTGTGCGCTTGTCAACAATTCACTCGGAATCTGAAATAGAGCATCAACTTTGAGCACAACAAATATCCCAAGAGGAACAACGAGAGCACTGATTAACAGGACGACAACCATCGACGTTGAGATATCCTTTGAGGCCTCATCATAATCACCTTTCTGTAATGCGACACTGTAGAAGCGGGTGTAAGCATGGGTTAATGTTTGAGTTGCCACACTGATATACTGATTGATAATCAGTGCCAACGGCAATATTCCGTAGGCTGCCAGCCCCAAACTTTTAACTAAATATGGTGTATAGTATATTCCAACAACCACATTAGCAACAAGAGCCAATATATTCGTATAGAAATTAACTCTCGTCTGTTTTGCGTTATTTCTCATCGTACACACAAACTTTCCCAGTAGGCTATCGCCAGCCATCTGATTTCACAGCGGGTCTCCTTTGTCGTTAAACTTCGCTTGAGTAAAATCTCTTTTGACAGAAGCGGTTAGGTTTCAGTGGTTAGAATCGGAGGTAGCGGTAAAAAAGAACTTATGCTACTGGAAAATCACCCATCACAAGGTCGCAAGCATCGTCCGGGGACAGGACAGGGATGGTTGCACGTTCAAAATCACGAACATTTCGAGTAACAATGTAGTCAGAACCAACACACAATGCCGAATAAAACTGGATACAGTCTTCAAAATCTTTCCACGCGGCATTATAGGCCTTGTCCACGACAACCGAATCAATTGGCGTAACTACCATGAAACGGCGAAGGAAATCCATTTTCATACGAAATGTTTCCACAGCCATTTTACTTGAAATTTGTTTCCAACGCCTTCACCGCAGATGAGATGTAGTATTTTTTTTTAGGCGCGACCTCACTTTTCTTGAAATTACGTAAAAATGCCCTCAATCCGACCGTAACAGCCTCATTTATACTGAGGTTATTCATTTGAGCATAGGCGGCCATCTCATCATATATTTTGTTATCTACGGTTATTACACTCATAATACACGGTCTTTTAACATTTTAGACAAAAATACAACAATTCCAGCAAATAGCGAGCCATTACTACTCATATCTACAGGACATCCGTCTGTCCGGTCTTCATTCCGCGAAGGTCACAATTGAAATCTCTCCGGAATTCCCGTTTGGCACGTTCCATAACAGGGTTTGACTTGTTCGAGGGGAAAGACTGCGCGATAATGCGGGCACGAACATCCAAATTTGTCTTGTGTCTGAATATTCCCTGCTTCAGGGTTTCCCTAAGTTGAGATATAGCGTGATGGACATCCACTCCTTTCAGTTCAACAAAGACTTCTGTCCAAGACTCCACCGGCAAGCTGCCAGAAGTTAATTTTACAAGAATCAGCTTGTCACATTTTTGCCCGTCAGCAATGATGTTTCCATATCAGACACGCCGTCGAGGTCATTGCCGCTCAGCATGGGAATGTCGTTCTCCAATATGCTGCGGAACACTCCATCTTCGCCGATGAAGTAGCCTGAAATGGAAGAAGACGGGAGGATGTAGGCTTCACTGATAATATCTCCGCAATTCTTCACGGTTTCACTGATTCTGGCTGCCATCATCAAAACATTGATTACGGACAAGATGTAAGGACTATGCGATGTTAAAAACACAGAACTGCTTTCAGAACCGGACTTAATGGCTTTATTCAACGAGCCAACAATGCGCAGCAATACCAGACGCTGAGATTCCGGGAAAAGATTCTGTTCCGGTTCCTCTATGAAAAGCTTTGCAGACTGATATTCCGTCATACGTCTCACAGAATCAGCCGGCATATCTTCCATAAGATTGCGCTCTGTTATGGAGAGGGGAGCATTTTGGCCGACGCGACTTGTTATGTAGTCTGTCATAACATCCAGAGGCATTACCGACTGAACACCGCTTGACGCATAGAACGAAGGCGTCTCAGTTCCGTCGGCTCTCCTAACGACATCCATTC
>CAVBPI010000208.1:3027-5053 GCA_963596955.1 bacterium
GTTCTGAATTATATGGACCCCTGGCCTCATTCCACTCATATATGAAATTGAACAGGGCATCGCGGTCGGTAGCCTTGTATGACCTGTCAACATTCTGTATTGCAGAGACGAGATTCCTTTCGCTTGGAATATAACACAATTTGCGATTGTGCCTGAGTTTGGAGAAATCTTTTCTTCGCATTATTTTGGGATTGCCATTGATTCCGGAATAATTAATCACCACGGCATCTCCCTCATATATTATGCGCGTATCCGTTCTGAAATAATCATCATTCAGGCGATGAAACTGCTTCAGTTCTCTGACAAAGCGGTTATTATGAGTGTACTGGCTTACAACATCCTCAAAAGAAACCATTATCCTTTTCTCCAACCAGCAGCAAAAGCTCAGCACTTTCATATAGCTGCTCTTTCCTGCACTCTGCCGTCCCACCAACAACACCAAGGATGTGAGTTCTATTTTTGTCGAATCCGCAATCGGTCCGAATTGCTTTACCTGTAACGATGCCATAACGCAAACAATTTCTAGACTACCCCGCCTTTTTACATAGTACAAAGTTACGGAATTGTTCTATAGTTACAAATAAAAATCACAGGAACTCCACGAACTCGGGGGCGACCTCGACGGCGGCGACGAGGACGTTGGGGAGTTCGATGAGGAGGCGGCGGGTCTTGGAGCCGCGGATTGTCTGGAGACGGCCTTCGTAGCCGTCGAGCGGGCCGCCGATTATGCGAACGGGGCGGCCGCATAGGGCCGCGGTCAGTTCCTCGGGACGGTAGAATTTCGGATTGGTGGAAGAGGAGACGGCACGGATGAAGCGGTTCATGTCATCGTCGGGCACGATGATGGGCTCGCAGTAGTCGCCGCCTGAGGCATAGCGGTACTGGAGCGTCGGAGTGCTTGTCACGATGGGATCGATGACGGAACGGGAGGCATTGACAAACAGCAGGTCAGGCATCAGGGGGAAAAGCCTGCGCTCCTTCCTTCCGCGGGAAATGCAGAGTTTCCACGCCATGGGAGTAAACACCTCAAGATGCTGCTCGGAAAGCTGTCTGTAGGCCGGCAGCTTGGCGTTGGACCGCTTCAGGTCACGCATCGCATACCAGCACACGTCATCGCATAGAGGATAGTCCTTCATCATGGTGAGTTCGAGGTCAGGTTGCTATAGAGTGTAGGCTTCTAGTCCTGCAAGATTCAGCATTGCGCTTTCAGTCAAGCAGTTACGGACATCCCGTTGAAAAGTTCGGGAGATATGTTCAGCGGCGGACATACCACCGCCCGAGCAGAAACGAATTGCGTTGTCTCTACTGAAGAAACCAAACATACGGGGCAAAGTTATGAAGAAATGCGCAATATCAAAAATATATTGAAGAATTTGACAAAAATTGACCTAACTTTGTCGCCGGGTTATTTTTTGCGGGAGACGGATGTTCAACCGATTCAAAAAAGAATGAATACACTGATATGGGAACGACAAACGAGGACTTCAGGCTCAGGATATTCCTCACTCTCGCCGAGGAAGGCAGCTTCACGAGGACGGCGGCGCGGCTCGGCATCACCCAGCCGGGAGTCAGCCAGAACATCTCCGAACTTGAGCGGGCTTACGGTCTGAAGCTGTTCAGCCGCGAGAGGGGTGCGGTGTCGCTGACGAGGGAGGGGAAGGAATTTCGGGAATATGCGCTCAGAATCGAGGGCGCCTACCACGACGCGGCGGCATTCGCCGAAAAAGGGGGTGCCGTGTCCGAGAGTCAGGAATATATTGCCGTGGATATGGTGCGTGCCCTGCTTCCGGTGCTCCGCCGCATGAATCCGGGATTCGCCGAGGACGTCGAGAGACTTCTTGCATCGTATTAACTCTCCACACAAAATCATATTCCGTCAGGAATGAGAGATGTTTTGGCGCGATTTTGGTTGCATATATGAGGTTTGCCGTGAAATATCCGAAGACTAAGGAAAAATATCCGAATATATGTACTATAGGTCAAACACATCACAATACATCGAAAATATATTGATAAACAATAATAT
>CAVBPI010000209.1:0-5031 GCA_963596955.1 bacterium
TGATGACATAAGCCTTGCTCCGAAAAATAAATGATCCGGACCGGGGTTATCCGATTGTCGCAAATTGATTGACTAATCATATTTTATAAACAACACTGATTATGAAAAAGTACAGTTTAATTCTCGCGGCTGCGGCCGCACTGTCGCTCGTTGCCTGCTCAAAGGACAACAGCAAGACTACGGAACAGGAAAATCCGAATCCCACACAACTTGCCCTGACGCTCGTCAAGGCCGACATCGCCGTTGACAAGGACGGCTTCAATATGCTCACCGACGGAGGCTTCGAGCGCTTCGCCGGCGATGAGAACTGGAAGTCAAAGTCACTGTGGTACCTCGCCGAATACATCAGTGAGGCAGAGACACCCATCTCCGGCAAGCGGACTCTTCATGCCGACTGCAATGCCCGTGACACATGGCGTGACGTGGTCCAGAGCATCTGCGTCAAGAAAAACTCCTCATACACCCTGACCTTGAACTATCGCGGTGCATGGAACGGCCTTAATGTCTATATGGGCTTCCGAGGAGCGGCGGGACACGATGTGTGCCTCAATAAGGACGGAGAAGGCTCGGAATGGAAGGAGTACAGCTACACGCTCGCCAATGTCGATGACACCAAACTTGACGCATTTTTCGGTGGCTGGTGCTGGGACAACCTATGGCTCGAACTCGATGACGTGAAGGTCATTCCGACCGGCTCCAACAATGATACCTTCATCCCTGAGAACGCACGCACAATCGCAACGGCTGCAACCAACGCATCTTTCACGGAGTTAAAGTCTTTCGGCAAGATTGTCGCATGGAATGAGGCCGACGGCACGGTCTCGGCAGTTCTCACAGATGCGGAAACTGCTGACGGAAAGAAAGTTGCCGGAGTCTATGCACACAGCAAGGGTTCTGCCTCCGAAGGACTGAAGTTCATCACCGTAGGCACTGAACCTGTGTTCACGGAAGGCTGTGTCCCTACGTCAGGAGTCACCGCAGGCGGCGTGAAGGCCGTGCGTTACTATGTTCCTGTTGCAGCGGCCGACGAGGAGTCAGACTGGACGGCATCCGAGGCCGGGCTTGCTGTTTCGACAGACGGGCAGACATGGACAAAGGCCGATGCGCAGTGGAAGGCTGACGGAAACTTCGTCAAGGCATCATATCTCCTTCAGGGCGAGACTGTCTATATGTTCGGCTCCGCTGCCGGCGACCGCAATGCGATGGCTTATGTGGCAAGGGTCGCCGCTTCAAAAGTCACGTCATATTCAGAATATGAGTATTGGGACGGCGCCGAGTGGGTGAAGGGCGACGAGGAAGCCGCCGCTCCGGTGTTCTACGGTCCTGTTGACGACATGAGCGTTATCTACAACGCATCACGTTATACCTATATGGCGGTTTACCGCTCCTCTACCACCGGAGGTCTTGTCTATAGGGACGCGGGACTGCCTCAGGGTGAGTGGTCCGGCGAGAAAGTCCTGCTTCTTGATGGGGAAACGGCATACTTTTCGCCGTCCGTCGTTTCCGTCGGCAACAATGACATCACATTCATAGCCAATGAAGTCAAGTAGGGTTTTATTACCGATAATTCTGTTTATGGTTTCAGTGTGTTCCGCCTTCGGCGCGGAGCACACTGATGCCGTTTCAAAATATACCATAGGATTCTCGCAGTCGGCGGATGACAGATGGCGTCAGATTATGATGATTCAGATGGAGTCGGAGGTGTCGAAATATCCCAACATCAATCTCATAATCCGTGAAGCCCACAATGACACGGGAACCCAGATTCGTCAGATACGCGAATTTATCGACAGGAGGGTAAATCTCCTCATCATTTCTCCGAACGAGTCCGAGCCCATAACCCCGATAGCCGTGGAGGCTTACAGAAAGGGGATTCCTACGATAATATGGGACCGTAAGATTCTTTCCGACGAATACACGGCCTACATCGGGGCTGACAACTGCTCAATCGGGAGAAGCGTCGGCAACTACATCCGCGCCCATTTTCCACCGGGCAGTTCGATTCTTGAAATTCAGGGCCTTCGCGGCTCCTCTCCGGCACAGGAGCGGCACAAGGGGTTCATGGATGTGGTGAAGGGCGACTACCGCGTCCGCAGCATCGTCGGCGACTGGCTCCCTGCGGCAACTAAATCAAAGGTGCTGGATATAACCGACTGGTCCGGAATCGACCTCGTCTTTGCGCACAATGACGATATGGCTCTTGCGGCATACGAGGGGATAAGTGAGCGCAGCCCATCTGACGCCCGAAGGATAAAGTTCATCGGCGTTGACGCGATTGTCGGCGTTGATGCCGTGATTGACGGTCGTCTTGCGGCATCCTTTCTCTATCCTCCGGGAGGCGAGTTCGTCATTGAGACAGCCATGAAGATTCTCTCCGGCGACCCTGTGGAAAAGAACAACACCCTTCGCTCCTTCACCGTGGATGTCACGAACGCCGAGACGCTCAAGACCCAGTCGGACCAGATGCTCGGCTATCAGGAGCATATTAACCAACAGAAAAAGGAACTTGAGAAACTCAACACCAGCTACCGTTCAGCATTGACCCTCTTTGTGCTGCTGGTTATCCTTGTCATCGCCCTGCTCGTTGTCATTGTCCTTGCCTTTGTCGCGAACTCCAGAGTGCGAAAGCGCAACGCCGAACTTGAAGCGCTTGCAAATCAGAGGATTGAACAGTTCACGAAGCCCGGAGCCGACGACCTTTTCAAGGACCGGCTGCTCGACATAATGGAGCGTTTCTACGACAAGTCCGATTTCACCGTCGAGTCGATGAGCGAAGCCCTCGGGATGTCGCGCGTTCACCTCTACCGCAAGACTCACGAGATATACGGCATAGCTCCGACCGACCTCCTCCGCACCTTCCGTCTCCGCAAGGCCGCCGCCATGCTCAAACGGGGCGGCTACACCGTCAGCGAGGTCGCCTATTCCGTCGGATTCTCCACGCCCGGCTACTTCACAAAATGCTTCAAGGAAATGTTCGGCGTCACGCCCTCCGAGTTTTAAGATGCAGGTCTAGAATAATTCCCGATTTTACTACTCCGAAACTCGGAATAATTCCCGATTTTGTACCTTGAAAACTCGGAATTTTTCCCGAGAGCGTAGATATGTGCTTGGTTTTTATTACATTTGCATAAAATGTAGAAAATACTATGCTTTTCAGGAAATTTGCATCGCATATAGAGACTTTCTTACGGAATGAGCCGCACAAGATTCTGCTGATTAACGGAGCCAGACAGATTGGCAAATCCTATCTGATACGGTATGTCGGGAGCAGGATGTTCCGTAACTTTATTGAAATCAATCTGAAGGAAGACAGGGAGGGCGACAGAATCTTTGCGGATGTCCGCAGCACGAACGACTTTTATATGCAGCTTGGCGCGATGGTCGGAAACCGGCTCGGGGACGCCTCCGACACGATTGTATTCCTTGATGAAATTCAAAGCTATCCGCATCTGATGACGATGTTGAAATTTTTGAATGAGGAAGGACGATACAGGTATATTGCCAGCGGTTCGGAATTGGGTATAGCATTGGCGCAGACTCCGTCAATACCGATAGGAAGCATTGCCGTGGAACAAATGTTTCCTCTTGATTTTGAGGAATTTCTGCTTGCTGCCGGATGTGGAGAGGAAACGATAGAGGGCATTCGCGGCTGTTTTCTCCGAAGGGAACAGCTCAATGATTCTCTGCATGATTATATGCTGCGCCAGTTCCGGATATACCTGCTTACCGGAGGAATGCCGGATGCTGTCAACAAGTTTCTGGAAACACGAAATATCACCGTTGTCCGCAAGATCCAGAACGACATCCATGAACTATATAAGTTGGATGCGTCCCAATATGATTCGGAAAAGAAACTCGTGATTCGGAACATTTATGACCTCATTCCGTCGAATATGGAAAACAAGCGGAAGCGCATAGTCGTAAAGAATATCGAAAACAAGGCCGGGCATAGGCAGTTCAGCGATTATGCGGATGAATTTGAATATCTGACAAATTCAGGTGTCGCGCTCGCCGTCAAGGCCATAAGCAATCCGAAATTTCCTCTGAAAGAATCGGAAAGCAAGAACCTGCTGAAACTCTACCTCAGCGACGTTGGGCTGCTTACAGGCATTCTTTACAAGAATAACATCAATGCCGTGCTCGCCGATGAGCGCAGCATAAACCTTGGCTCGGTCTATGAATCCGTCGTGGCTCAGGAACTCCATGCGCATGGATGCGAGCTTCACTATTACGACAACAAGCAGCGTGGAGAGGTGGATTTCCTCGTTGACGACTATGACAGCCTGTCCGTCCTGCCGATTGAAGTCAAGTCGGGAAAGGACTACAAGGTTCATAGCGCGCTCGACAATTTCATGAACACACCTGACTACAATATCAAGAATGCCGTTGTCCTCTACAGCGGTCAGAAAGTCTATCAGGAAAAAGGCATCACATATCTTCCGATTTATTATGTGATGTTCCTGACCGGCGACGCGTCAGATTCCGCAGACACGGTTATCCCTGAAATCGCGGTTCCGAAACTGTGATTTTCCTGAAACCTCCATGCTCCTCGTATTCGTCTCCGTGCTGTTCTCCTGTTTCGGCGTGAACTTTCTCCTCTGCGGAATGCACAGCTATGCGGGCTGACATAATTCTTCTACTCCAATCGTAGAAGTGTATACAGCTTTTTCAACAACTGCTCTTCTTTTTCTATATGTTCTTCCACTTGCTCAGGTACAGTGCCGGTAAACTGCGACATACTCAAATTAGCAATATATTTGGAAGCGATTGGCGAAATTTTATACTCAGTTTCCAACTTTTGTACACACTCGTTTATACTATGTGATTTCCTGAGCATTAACAATGTTTTTTCAATATTACTGTCTGAGCAACATATTAGTAGTGCTTTATTAACAGCTATCTCATTTTCTGTCGCCTTTATCCAGTCTTCCGTGTGACCATACATATAGAAGAATATAGAATGATTACCTAATACTCCATCAGTGGTAGGCTCAGTTGATTGTTCTATCTCTTCGCCAAACAATTTCTGCG
>CAVBPI010000210.1:0-5015 GCA_963596955.1 bacterium
GTCCCAGTCACGCCCCGAGTGCGCCGGAAGGCAGTAGTTCAGCATCGAGACGACATAGACCGGCTCCAGTTTCCCGTATTCCTGACCTCTGTTGAGTTTTACATGATAGGCTCCGGCCCCGTAATAGACGCACCTCTGGAAGAAGTCGTCCTCCGGAGCCCGCTGGAACTCGACGAGAAACCGTCTTCCCTCGTCGTCCTCGCAGATGAGGTCGAGCTGCGTTCTTTTCCCGGTGATGGCGTCGGGCTGCTGCTCGCGGTCGAGGTATTTCACGATGTCCGCAACGTGCACTCCCTCCGGCAGAATCCTGTTGAGCAGGCCGATGAGCAGAAGTTTGTTTTCCCTGTCGGCGAAGACAGCCTTGAACGAGGTGTCGTAGGTGAGGTTCACGAAGACCCCGTTGTCTTCATCATTAGTGTGTTTTGCTGTCATGATATAATACATTTATAAATTGATTGCAAAGCAACGAAAAAATTCAACACGAAAACAGCAAGCAAAACTTGCGAATCGCAAGAAAAGGTTGCGGTTTTGAGAAATATCTCGGAAAAATTTCAAAATTTTTGTTGCCCTTACGGGAAAAAGTGAGTAATTTTGCAGCCGTGTTTCCGGGGAAATGGAAGATAATCCGGGGACGGTTGTATGACATATATGGTTGTATGTTGAGAACTATCTCAAATATATCGGGCATATCGAGGCTCATGAAAGTTCCGGCAACGCTGCTCGCGGCGCTTGCCCTGTTTTTCGTGTCCGGTCATGAAGTCACCGCCCAGATACACGAGAACTCCGTCGAGATACACTTCCGCATAGGTTCGTCTCGCTACGAGCCGTCCTTCCGCGGCAACGGCGCACGCCTCGCCGAGTTCACGGAGCGCTTCAACAGCCTCATCGACACGGGCTCCTGCATCCGCTACGAGGTGGAGATAGTCGGCGGCGCCTCTCCCGACGGTCGTCGCGGCCTGAACGAGCGCCTTGCCGCGGAACGTCTCGCGAGCGCAAGGGCCGCCCTTGAGAAGGCCGGCATAGATGCGTCTTTCATAGGCAGCTGCTACAGCTTCGCCGCCGAGTCCGAGGTTACCGACTGGTCGCGCGTCGCCGGGGCAGTCTCAGCGGACGCCTCCGCACCCCGCCGCGACGAGATTCTCTCCGTCCTGAGCGACACGACTCTCACCTCCGCCGAGACCGAGCGCCGCCTCAAGGCACTTCGGGGGGGGTATGGAAGTATCTGACTTCCAGCGTGCTTCCGGAATGGCGGAGCTTCCGCGCCGTCGTCCGCTGCCGCACCCAACTGTCCGCACCAGCGCTTGACGCTGGCTTTCTCCCGCGGCTCGCAGACAACCTCACTGTCTCTCCGTACGCCTCGAAACCTATAGCCGTCCCTCCTGCGCGCACCTCGGCGCCAGCCCCGGCTGCACTTTCTGAAAATGAAGACTGGACCCGCAAGCTCACGGTCAAGACCAACGCGCTCGGCCTCGCGCTTCTCATGGGCAACGCCGCCGCGGAGATAGACCTAACGCGCAACCTCTCGTTCAACCTGCCTATCTATTACTCGGCGCTCAACTACTTCACCTCGACGATAAAGTTCCGCACCTTCGCTGTCCAGCCTGAACTCCGCTGGAACTTCACGAAGCCGGACGGCCTCTTCGTCGGAGCCCACTTCGGCCTGGCGTACTTCAACCTCGCGACGAACGGCAACTGGCGCATCCAGACCCACGACGGCAACAAGCCCCTGATAGGCGGCGGCCTCAGCGTGGGGTACAAGCTTCCGATAAGCAAAGACAAAAAGTGGAACGTCGAGTTCAGCCTCGGGGCGGGCGCGTACCGCTTCCACTACGACAAGTTCTACAACGAGCCTAACGGCGCCCTCGCGGGCAGCGTCAAGCGCACCTACATAGGCCTCGACAACACCGGAGTCTCCTTCTCCTACAGCTTCGACCTCGGGAGGGGTCGCAGGCGATGAGACGGTTCGGAATCATATCAGCCCTTTTCCTCCCGCTCATCCTTGCGGCGACCTCCTGCGCGGTCCACGAGTGGCCGACCGCCGCCCCGTCGGAGGTCATCCTCGACCTCGACTTCGCGACGGAGATGCCCCAGTACATGGTGCTGGACGAAAAAGACACGAGGGCGTCAAGAGACGGCCGTGACTACGAGCTGCGCTACACCGTGGAGGCCTACAGGAAACTGAGCGACGGCACATGGGGCGAAACCCCTCACACCCGCCGCACCTTCATCAAGTCCGACATCACCGACCTGAACGCCAGGTTCCGCATGGACATGGACGAGGGGAGCTACCGCCTCGTGGTGTGGACGGACTTTGTGGAGAGGGGTACGACCTCGGACTTCTTCTACGGCACGGACAGCTTCAGGCGTATAGGCCTCATAGGCGAGCACGAGGGGAACAACGACTTCCGCGACGCCTTCCGCGGCGAGGGCGAGGTGACGGTGCGCCGCATGAACTCCGACCACGTCACCGAGGTGACCGTCCCGATGGAGCGTCCTCTGGCCAAGTTCGAGTTCATCACGACCGACCTTCAGGAGTTCATCACGAAGACCATAGAGGCGATGCTCCGCAAGGAGGCTGAGGCCTCGTCCAAGTCCGGCTCGGAAACCGGCACCGAAACAGCCACCAACCCACAGCCCGCCTCGGGCAGCATGACCGAAACCTCCGGAGCGGAGACCTCCTCCGACGGCATGACCGCTGGCGGCGATGCCAACGCCGCCACGGACACCAAGGGCGAGGGCGACGACACGAAGGGTGACACCAAGACCCCGATAGTGGATCTGAACAAGTACCGGGTAGTGTTCTTCTACTCGGGCTACATGCCGAACGCCTACAACGCGCTTGAGGACAAGCCGTGCGACGCCGCGACGGGCGTGCGCTTCAGTTCTACGATAACGGCGATAGACAGCCACAACGCCCGCCTCGGGTTCGACTACGTCCTGGTGAACGGCGACGCTTCGAGCGTGATGGTGACGGTGGGCCTCTATGACGAGGAGGGCACTCAGCTCTCGATGTCGCGCCAGATACAGGTTCCGATAATGCGGAGCATGCTCACGGTTGTGAAGGGCTCATTCCTGATGCAGAACACGGGCGGCGGAGTCTCGGTCGATCCGACCTTCGACGGCGAGTACAACATAGTCCTCCATTGACAGAAAACAATATAAAACACAAAAAATAAACAACAATTAAACACAAAAGTCATGAGAAAGACAACAACACTCAAGACCCTCGCGGCAGCCGCCCTGACCCTTCTGGCAGCGGCATGCGCAAAGGAACAGCTCGCCGACAACGGCGTGCAGTCAGGCGTGTCGTTCACGGTTGAGGTACCGGGCGCACCGGCAACCAAGGCCATCGGCGACGGCACCACGGCAAAGACACTCTACTATCAGGTGTTCGACGAGCAGGGCAACACAATCTCCAAGCTCGGTGCACAGTTCACTGATTTTGATGGCAAGACCGCCAAGGTGAACTTCCAGCTTGTGAAGGACCAGACCTACAGCTTCATCTTCTGGGCACAGACAAAGGAATCCGGCTACTACAAAATTGCAGAAACCGAGAACGAGCTTGACCTCCGCACAATCACGGCTGACTACGAGACTCACAAGGCAGCCAACGACGAGAACCGCGACGCATTCTTCGCCGTAATCAGTGGCAAGAAGATAACCGGTCCGGTATCGGAGACCGTCACCCTCAAGCGTCCTTTCGCGCAGATTAACATCGGAACGACAGCCAAAATTTCTGCGGGTGAGACCTCAAGGAACATCAACTTCGATAAAGCGACCTCTACGGTGACGGTAAAGGACATTCCGAATACGTTCAATCCGCTTGCTGCTGATGATGTGACAGGAAAGGAGACTGTGACCTTCGATGTAGCCGACATTCCGTCTGACCCGAAAGAAATCATGGTTGGTGGCAATACATACCGCTATCTTGCTGTGAACTATGTTTTCGCCCCCAAAGAGCGCACTGTCTATGACATTACTGCGGAAATCACGGTCGAGGACAAGAAAGTTCCCCTCGAAGTTCCTACAGCTCCTGTTCAGCGCAACTGGCGCACCAACATCGTCGGCAACCTCCTCACAGCCGAGGCCGGCTTCGATGTAGTCATCGACCCTAACTTTGACGGCGATGATAATCAGCATCCTATCTTTGTAAATGGCGTGGCATACAAAACGCTGGATGCAGCCGTTGCGGCAGTACCTGCTGGAGAACAGATTATAATCAATCTTGAAAATGACATTGCTGGCAATGGAGTAAAGACAACGGATGGGCAGGATATTGTAATTGATTTCGGTGGACATACTTTCAATATTGACGGCACCACTGTCGGGTCTGCCGGCTCACCGACAAATGGTCTTCAGCTTCTGAAAGGCTCAAAGGTGACCCTCAGAAATGGAACAATCAAATCGACGAAGGCAAATATTCTGATTCAGAACTATTGTGATTTGACTCTTGAAGATGTGACCATTGATGCGTCGGAAAGCGTCGGAACAAAAGAAGGCTCTTACGCCGTTTCAAACAATCACGGAACAGTAAAGATTCTTGGCTCAACATCAATTCTTGCTCCTGCCGGTAAGGTCGCTTTTGATGTATGTTATTGGCAACCGCCTTACGCAGACGGCGTAAATGTTTATGTGAATACGACAGGAACAATAAGTGGGGCTATTGAATATAGCTGCTATAGTGGCGGCGAGACAGCAAGCGAAACCCTCTCTTCCCTTGTAATTGATAATGCCGTGTTGAAAAACTCGTCATTCAAGACAACCCTCGCAAACCCGAATGTGAAAATCGCTTGTGGCATCTTTGCCGATGAGGCGGCAGTAAAAGCATGGATTCCAACAGGATACAATGCGATTAAGACCGGCGACTACTATATCGTTACGAACAAAACCGTAGATATTGTTGGTACTCAAGAAGATTTGGCCGCTGCTGTCTCTACTTCTGATGCAATGGTTAAACTTGAGTCCGGGTCATATACTCTGCCGTCTAACATTGCCGATGGTGTTACGATTGTGGG
>CAVBPI010000211.1:0-2927 GCA_963596955.1 bacterium
GCCTTCAGTTCGCTGAGTCAATTTCCTTTGGATTCACATATACTATAGCTTCAAAGAAAAACTGATTTGTTTGAATAGTTTATTAAAAGGTGTTATCTTCGCGAAAGGGGATGACACCTTTTTTGATTTTAGGCAGTGTGACCTAAAATGTGAGGGGAAATTTTTGATTGTTTCTAAAATCTTGGATATATGGGAATAGCGGAAAAAATATGTTGGCCGGGTGATTCGCCTGTCATCGTAGGGGTGAGCGGGGGAGTGGATTCGATTACTCTTGCCGATATGCTGTACAGACAGGGATATACGAATTTCGCGGTGGCGCACTGCAACTTTCATCTTCGTGGCGACGAGAGTGACGGCGACGCGGATTTCGTGAAGGTCTGGGCGCAGTCAAAGGGGCTGACCTTCCACCGTGCCGATTTCGAGACAATCAGCTATGCCAAGGCGCGGAGAATCAGCGTCGAGATGGCTGCCCGTGAACTTCGCTACGGGTGGTTCGCGATGCTTTGCAGGAAATATGGCTACCGCTCCGTGGCCATCGCCCATAATGCCAACGACAACGCCGAGACCCTGATTCTGAACCTTACTCGCGGGACCGGACTCCGCGGAATATGCGGAATGCAGGAGACCTCCGTCCAGAATGTGACGGCCTCTCCCGAGCTTGCCGCAGCCATAGGATGCAGTGAAGAAGACTTTCCGGAGACTCTGAACATCTGGAGGCCTCTTCTCGGAATGACGCGCACTCAGATTGAGGGATATGCCTACAAGCACCGTCTCGTGTGGCGTGAGGATCGGACAAACAAGGATCCGGAATATAAGCGCAATCTCATCCGCCATGAGATAATCCCTCTCCTGGAGAGGCTGAACCCCTCGGCTGTGAAGGTGCTGAACCGCGACATGAAGCATTTTACCGAGGCTCAGACGATTGTTGATGATTATTTCAACGGGGGTGATGACGCTGAGGATGTCGAGTCTTTCTCCGTAGATTCTCCAATGTCCGCTCATGACCAATGTGATGAATGCACTTCTGATGCCCGTCTGCGTGACAGGATATTTTTACGAAGCAAAGGTTGGCGATATGCCCTCTTCCTCTATCTTGAAAGATATTCTTTCAACAGCGCCGTCATCGGTCAGGTTGAGGAACTTCTTGATTCCGACCGCACCGTGAGCGGAAAAATCTTCTACAGCCCGACCCACTGCCTCGTGATGACGAACTCCTCATTCATCCTCCAGCCGCTGGATTCCGGTTCATCCAGTGGCTCAGGCTTTTCCGGAGACCATAGCGCTTCCGGCGACGGCCTTTCTTCCGGCTCCGAGGGCGGCACCGTCATCGTGACAGGACCGGGAGAGTTCGACTTCAACGGCTGCCACATAAGCGTCGAGCTTCTTGACCGCAGCGACGACTTCGATGTCCGCCAACCCGCCGGAGTGACTGTCGTGGATGCCGCCAAGGTGCGTTTCCCTCTGACGCTGCGCACCTGGCACGAGGGCGACTGGATGCGTCCCCTCGGCTGCCGCGGCCGTAAAAAAATCAGCGACCTCTTCACCGACCTCAAGTTCAGCCTTCCGCAGAAACGCCACGCCGTATTCCTTGAAAGCCAGCAAAATGCAGCGACAGAGACGCAGGAAAACTCGATGCAATCCCCCAAGGACTCCAGTCATGTCCTCGCCCTCCTCGGCCACCGCGTCGATGAGTCCGTCCGCATCACCCCTCAAACCCGCCGAATCCTCCGGTTTGTCTTAAAGTGAGATTTGTATTAAATGTTTGTAATTTAGGCGTTTGTGTATAATTGGGCGAGATTATACTCTGCCGCGAACGGCATTTTTTATGCGTTCGCGGCGAAATATTGTTTGAAAATATATGTCATATTTTTGTCAGGTCGATGCCGTTATTCGAGGTAGGGGCGGAGGCGTTGTTCGATGTATTCGCGGAGTTTGGACTGGGGGAGGGTGGCGTCGTTTATCATTATTGAGAACACCGTGATGTCGCCGTTTCGAGGTGAGTCGAAGGTTGCTTGAGGAGTTGAACAGCCGGAGGAAGAGGGGAGGATGTAGCCGCTGTAGCAGCGGGTGCCGGTCATGGAACCGCTCTTGAGTCTTATCCGGCGGCGAGTTGCCGGGGCGGATGTGCTGAGCAGGGCTTCGTCGGGGCCGGGAGTGTTCAGGGCACCGAGAAAATCGCTGAAGCATGGGCGGGAGGACATCGCGGTGAGGAAACTGACCATGAATGAGGGGCTGACGCTGTTCTTGCGCGAGAGGCCGCTGCCGTCGGCGAGACGTGTGCTGGACAGGTTCAGTCCGAGGCCTTTCAGGAGGGCCGCCTGAAACTTCAGCGCCTCTTCCGTGCTGGTGCTGAGATGCGGGTTGGCGGGGTTCGAGAGCGTGAGCGCGCGCAGGAGGGTTTCCGCATAGAGGTTGTCGCTCACGCGCAGGGTTTCACGCACGATTTCGGAAAGGCGCGGGGAATATGTCACCGTGATTGTCGTGAGGGAGTCCTGCGGGACGAAATGGCCTGAATATGTGAGACTTCCGCAGGTGTCAAAGGTGCTGAATCCGAAGACAGTCCCTGAGACGCAGGCCGTCGTGGTGTCTGTGCATGAGGGACTGGAGGGAACGGCGCGAGAGTCGGTGCCGTCAGGTGTCGTTGCCGGGCTACTTTCTGTGGTGCCGAACACCGCTGTCGGATGGCAGGAGGAGGTGGCGGTCACGGTCTTGCACGGGATGCCCTCGTCGGCGAGGTGCCGGGCGAACTCGTATGCGCAGCTGAAGTCGGCGAAAGGGTTGTTGTAGCTGACTCTCTTGCTGGCCTTGCCGAGGGCGAAACTGCCTCCGAGGCGGGCTGCCGGGGCAAATTCCGAGATGAAGAGGTAGCTCTGGTCTCCGCTTCCGGACGGGCCTGTCACGCAGCGGTTCTCAATCTTCATCCATGG
>CAVBPI010000211.1:2940-4993 GCA_963596955.1 bacterium
TGTTCAGGAGTCAGGACATCTGTGCCGATATGAACCGGGTCTCCTTCGGCGGCTCCCGGCCGTAGGGAGAGTTCGAGGCAGTTCCGGTTGAACATGAGTGCGCTGCACGTGGCTCCGTAGTAGGTTGCCATGTCCTCGTACATCCAGCTTCCGTTCACCTCACCGGGCATCCTGCGCGAGTCCCCGACCACGCTTCCCGCTATGCTCCTTATCCCTGCCGCCATCACCGCGCGAGTCCATCTTGCGAAGAGACTGTCCCTCGGCACGGCATAAGGGTCGGATGAGCCGAGCGTGGGGTCGCCGCCTCCGACAATGTGGAGGTCTCCGTAGAGCACGCCGTCATCACCTACCTTCCCGGAATAGGCGACTTCAGTCTGAAACCTGAAATCCGCCCCGAGGCTTTCGAGCGCGGTTCCGCAGGTCACGAGCTTCAGGTTTGACGCCGGCAGGAAGTTCTTTCCGGCTCCGTCGTCTTTCAGAACCTTTCCCGAAACTTTTCTGACGCATATCCCCACCTGTGCCTCCTGGGGAACGGCCGCTGTCCTTGCCGGGGCGGAAACCGGACTCTTGTCCTGTGCCGCGGCGGAGGCGAGGGCGGCAAAGATAATCGTTGTTATGGCGGCGAACCGCATTGTTCTGTTCATGTTTCTTAAAAATGTGCAGATTGGTCATTGGCGCTCGAACTGGCGGAAATGATGACGGTAACGCCCGTTCCGAAATCCGGCGCGGCTTCAAATTTAGTCAAAAAAGCGCGGATTCTGCCTTAATTTTTAGCCGATTATCCGTATATTTGCCGTCTCAAAATCAAACTATGTAATTATGAGCAAGAAAACTGTTTTGGTTTCAGGCGGCGCCGGGTTCATCGGCAGCCATGTGACCGTGGAACTGATAGGTGCCGGCTATGATGTCGTGGTGGCCGACAATATGTCCAACTGCGACATGACCTGCTTCGAGGGCGTGAAGAAAATCACCGGACGTGACGACATTCCTTTCGAGAAGATTGACTGCTGCGACGATGCCGCGGTCGATGGGCTTTTCAGCCGCTACAAGATAGACGCGGTGATTCATTTCGCTGCCTATAAGGCTGTGGGTGAGTCGGTTGCCGAGCCGGTGAAGTACTACCGCAACAACCTCGACTCTTTCCTGAACATCCTTAATGCCTCCATGCACCACGGCGGCTGCAACGTGCTTTTCTCATCTTCGGCCACTGTCTATGGAGAGACGGACAAGCTCCCTGTCACAGAGGAGTCGCCGCGCCAGCCGGCAACGTCCCCTTACGGAAACACCAAGCAGATTTGCGAGGACATTCTCCGCGACGTCGTGAAGGCTTCCGCCGCCTACGGTGACAAGGTCGAGGCCGGAAAGGACGGGAACGGTCCGGTCAAGGGAATCGCCCTGCGCTACTTCAACCCTATAGGAGCACACCCTTCGGCGCTCATCGGCGAGCTTCCGCGCGGCGTGCCTAACAACCTCGTGCCGTTCATCACCCAGACGGCAATCGGCAAGAGGGCGTGCCTGAGCATCTTCGGCAATGACTATCCGACTCCGGACGGCACCTGCCTGAGGGACTACATCGACATTGTAGATCTTGCGAAGGCTCATGTCGCCGCCGTTTCAAGGATGCTTGACGGCAAGATGAAGAAGGACTACGAAATCTTCAACATCGGAACCGGCCGTCCTGTCTCAGTGCTTGAACTGGTCAAGGCCTTCGAGAAGGTGAACTCTCTGAAGCTCAACTACAAGTTCGCTCCGCGCCGCGCCGGCGACACCGTGGCAATCTGGGCTGACACCTCCCTCGCGAACAAGGAGCTCGGCTGGAAGGCTGAGCGCACGCTTGAGGAGACGCTTGCCGCTGCGTGGGCTTGGGAGAAACACCTTGCCGGAAAAATATGATTTGTTTAAGACGATAAATTGTCTTACATTTGCAACTGCATTGCGCGGTGATGGCTGTGAATGCCGCAGCCGCTTGTGACGAGAAACAATTTAATTAAATTCGATTATGAATCTGAGAGTTATCAGAAAAGACATCGAGTACTTCGTCGGGGAATTCATT
>CAVBPI010000212.1:0-4966 GCA_963596955.1 bacterium
GGACGGAGCCGTCAGGATATGTGAACTATGTCAAGGGTGCCAACGTCGCCGGCTTCATGAAAGTTGCCCGCGCAATGTTGGAGCAGGGGGTTATATGATTTCGTACCGGCACAAAGATTTCTCGCTTCGCTCGAAATGACAGCGGTGTTACACCGTCAGGAGTATTATCACGCCGCAGACGCCGATGTAGCCATAGACTACCTTGCTGAATACCTTTGCGGGGATGTGCCTGAAGACCAGCGCCCCTACGGCGGTTCCGATGGCTATGCCCCCGAGTCCGGTGAGGTAGTCGATGCCGACGGCCCGCGTGAGGTATCCGTTGCCCGCCCTGGCAAGCGTCATCATGGCGTTCCCGAGCAGCAGATAGGTCTGAATCATCGCCATGTAGTGCTCCTTGTCAGGTTCGGACGACATGAAGTAGAGCACGGCCGGCGGTCCCTGCATCCCGAAGAATCCTCCGAGAAGCCCGCTCAGCGTTCCCGTGCCGATTTGTGCGGGTATGCTCGGACGGATGTGTATCCTTTCGCTGAACAGGAAATAGAAGCTCGTCAGGATGAGCACCGCTCCGAGAATCCGCCGCAGGACAACGTCGTTGATGCTCCTGAGCGAGAACACCGCGGCGGTCGAGACCACAGCGAACGTCAGCAGCATCGGCCACAGCCGCTTCCATGATATATATTTCCTCATCCTGAAGGTTATGAACAGCGAGGTCGTCATCGCCAGCAGCCCGCTGAGCGTCGTGGCCTCGCCGTAACTATCTGTCAGAAAGGGGAGTACGGTCATGATGAAAATCCCGAACCCGAACCCCGTCGTCCGCTGGATGAAGCTCGCCCCTATGCAGAGCAGAAATATATAAAGAACATTGATAGACATAGACCCGTCGGAATTGATGAGGACGCGCAAGCCACGCCTCATATATGTTTTATCTTACAAATTTATGAATTTTTAATGTATTTTCTCGTGTTTGTCAGGCAATATGCGCAATGCGATGTCGGCAATCGAAAAATGCGATTGCCGTTATGGAAAAAATGAGTAAATTTGCAGCCTTTATGAAATAGACCCTCATATTGACCATAAAAATTATAAACATAAGACAATGAGTGATAATAAACTCAACCTCAAGTATGCGGTGTGCCTTCCGATTGCACTGATACTTTTCGCTTTCCTCTGGTTCTTCCCGATTGAGCCTGTGACCATTGGAAACCTCACGTTCGGCTACAGCCTTTTCTTCGGCGACGGAGTGCTGTCGCAGGTGGAGGTGAGGGTCATAGCCCTGTTCGTCCTCGCGGCGATGTTCTGGATTTTCGAGATCATCCCTACCTGGTGTACTTCCACGATGATTATCGTGCTCATGCTCCTGACCGTTTCCGACCAGGCGGCATTCACCTTCGCTTCCGACGCGAATGTCGGCAGCCTCATCAGCTACAAGTCGATTCTCGCCACCTTCGCGGAACCTACCGTAATGCTCTTCCTCGGCGGATTCGCCCTGGCTCTCTGCGCCACCAAGGTCGGCCTTGACGCGCAGCTCGCCCGCATCCTCATGGCTCCTTTCGGAACCAACCCCAAGATGGTGCTCATGGGCTTCCTTTTCGTCATCGGGCTGTTCTCCATGTTCATGAGCAACACCGCGACCGCGGCCATGATGCTCGCGTTCCTTGCCCCGGTGCTCAGGTCGCTTCCTGACGAGGGCAGCAAGATTGGCCTTGCATTGGCTATTCCGATTGCGGCAAACATCGGAGGAATAGGAACCCCCATCGGAACCCCTCCGAACACGATTGCGCTGAAATATCTCAACGAGCCGTCGTTCATCGAGACCATCAACGGGAAGCTCGCGGCGGCGAACGAGGCACTCGGCACTACATTCGAGCCCATCGCCCGCATCGGATTCCCGGAGTGGTGCGCTGTCATGGTGCCTTTCGCCCTTCTGATGCTGCTCATCTCATGGGGCGTGCTCCTTCTCCTCTTCCCGTTCAAGGTCGATAAGATTGAACTGAAGATTGAGGGCAAGCCCAACAAGGACAAAAACTACTGGATTGTGGTCGTGACTTTCATCGTGACCGTGTTCCTGTGGATGACCGAGAAGCTTCACGGACTCAACTCCTATGTCGTCGCGATGATTCCGGTCGGCGTTTTCGCCGCCACCGGGGTGCTCGGCAAGAAGGAGCTCAAGTCGCTTGACTGGGACGTGCTCTGGATGGTTGCAGGAGGCTTCGCGCTCGGTCTCGGACTGAACAAGACCGGACTGGCGACTCATCTCGTGGAGGCGATTCCGTTCGGGCAGTGGATGCCGCTTCTTGTTCTCGTCGTCGCGAGCCTGCTCGCATACGCGCTTTCAAACTTCATCTCGCACTCGGCGGCTTCGGCTCTTCTCATTCCGATTCTTGCCGCTGTGGCGACCGGAATGGCCGGAACTCCGGGCTTCGAGGGAATAGGCGGCGCGGCTACGCTCATCGTGACCGTTGCTGTGACCTGCTCGCTTGCCATGCTCTTCCCGATTTCCACTCCGCCGAACGCCATCGCGCATTCGACAGGGCTTATCAAGACTAAGGACATGGCGCTTACCGGAGCGATTATCGGCGGTGTCGGCATAATCCTTCTTTATCTGGTTATGATATTCATTGGATTGCCAAAGTTTTAGTAACTTTGCGCTTCGATTGAATGTAATACAATGAAGATGAAAATATCAAATATTCTTTGCACAATGGCACTTCTGAGCATTTCAGCAAGTGCCATTGCTGCGGTTGGAGCGGAGGCTGCTGATGAGGTCAGGGCCGAGACGAAGGGAGGGGCTGTCAAGGAGCATCTCCAGAACCATTATAAGTTTTACGGATTCATCCGCAACTATATGGTCTATGACTCACGCGAGTCGGTGGCCGGGACTGGCGACCTGTTCTTCTACCTGCCTAAGGACCGTAATCTGAACGATGCGGGGGAGGACTTAAACCGCAAGAACTCTTTCCGATTCCTTGCGCTGACATCCCGTGTGGGCGTGGATGTTTCCGGCTACCAGATCGGGCGCACCTCGATTGGGGCGAAGGTTGAGGCGGATTTCTATGCCGGGCTTTCCGGCGTGACCGGCACGGCCACCCTTCGTCTGCGTCAGGCCTACCTTACCCTCGGGTGGAAGGACCTTCCGCTTTCGGGGGAGCGCAGGGCGGCCGTTAGCCTCAAGATGGGACAGGCCTGGCATCCTATGGCGGCTGACCTCTGCCCGGTGTTCACGCTCGAATCCGGCGCTCCTTTCGGCCCGTTCAGCCGCACGCCACAGCTGACCATGGACGCCGCTCTCGGCGAGCATTTCGTCCTGACGGCTTCGGCCCTGTGGCAGATGCAATATACCTCGACCGGCCCTGACGGCGCGTCGGCAAACTACATGAAGTATGGCTGCACCCCGGAGGCCTACCTCGGCGCGACCCTGAAGTTCGGGGGATGGCTGGCAAGGGCCGGCGTGGATGTGCTCAGCATCAAGCCCCGTACAGTCGGCAGGGGCGGTTTCTACGAGGCAGCGGAAGGCGGGGAAGGCCGTGAATGGAAATCCACGACCGTGAAGGTCTCCGACCGCATAACCACGGCCTCCCCATTCGTATATATGCAGTATGTCCGCGGCAAGCTTGCGCTCAAGGCGAAGACAATCTATGCCTCCGCAGGCGAGCACTTCAACATCCAGGGCGGCTATGGAATCACGGAGAAGTTCGAGGGAGAGGGGAAGGACGGTCACTATGAATACACCCCGACCCGCTCCTCATCGTCATGGTTCACTGTCTCTTATGGAAAGAAGTGGATGCCGATGCTGATGTTCGGGTACTATCAGAACTTAGGAACGGCGAAGGCCCTCATCAGCGTGACCTCCGACGGCATGGTCTCCGAGACGGACTTCTATTTCTCGAAGAACAGCTTCAAGAACCTCAACCGCCTCTACCGCGTCTGCCCGGCGCTCATCTGCAATTTCGGCAAGCTGTCCCTCGGACTCGACTATGAGTTCTCCGGCGCGCAGTTCGGCACTCCGGAAGAACGCTCGGTCACGGACGCCTCCACTGGGACGACCTCAACAAAGACTCTCTACAATTCCCGAGGACTCGCCAAGGACGGCCTCCACTGGATATATAGCCACCGCGTCCAGTGCATGGTCAAATTCACTTTCTGACGCCTTCCGGGGGCAAAGTAGGCACGGCTATTGCAATGCATATAATATCCTGAACCTCAGGATGTTAAATTTGTGTCACCGTTAATCTGTATGCTTATGGCAAAGACAACGAAGTACGAATGCCTCCGCTGCGGTTGGGTTTATGACCCTGCGGAAGGCGACCCGGACGGCGGAATCGCTCCGGGAACACTGTTCAAAGACATCCCGAACAGCTGGAAATGTCCGGTCTGCGGCGCAGCAAAATCGGACTTTGCCGAGTACCCTGAGAATTAGATTGCCGAGTACTCTGAGAATTAGACTATTGAAGAAGATGCCTTAACGGGGCATCTTCTTTTGGTATGTGCCGTACAGAATGTTGTAGATTTCGTGCCGGGAGGCTTCCGGGGTGTATGCGGCGACGGTGCCGTGACATCGAGTTTTTTGTCGGCGCCGTCCATCCCCACAAGGTCAGGGCCGACAAGGACAATTTCCTCGTCCTCTTCCCCGGCGAGGCCCACCGCCCCTGCATCTCCCCCGACGGAAGGCAGACGCGCGTCAGGAAGATTGTCGTCAAGGTACCGTTTGCAGAATAAGCATAATTCCACATAGAGCCGGAGCCGACCGGAGGATTTTGCCATTACCTAAGTGCCAGCACGCTCTCCAGATTCATTCCCGTAATCTTCGCGACAAGTGTCGGCGCTATCCCATTGTCCAGCGCCCGCTTTGCCGTGTCCCGAATTCCTTTCTTCTCGCCTCCGACCCAGGCCTCATAAATCAACTCCTTGTTATATTCCTTGTCCATAGCAACATTTATATAAAGTTTCTTCTGTTTCCTGTTGAAGT